>SCRB01000756.1 GCA_004299545.1 Rhizobiaceae bacterium | reverse complement strand
CTTCGGCGCATTGCGCGCCGAAGTTCGCGGCCGGCAAGGGTTTGAAGGACGCCGTGAACTAGAGCAATTCCAGCAAAAGTGTGAAGCGGTTTTGCGTCTGGAATTGCGTAAAAACAAAGAGATAGAGCGTTTCCGTGATTCAGAGAAAAACGGAAACGCTCTAAAGCCCGTTCTCGGAAGCCCACCGTGGTTTCGGGATATGCGCATCCAGATCTGCAGCGCGTGGCGTGGAACTTTTTTTACGCGACGCGCTGCAGCCTTTAGGTTGTAGCTACCGGAACATCGGAAGTTCGGCGGGGTGTCCACGGTGTCATGCCGACGGCGACGGCGAGCGTTGCCTCCGTCGTCATCAGTTCGCGCCTCCTGCCGATGCGCTCGAGAACGAAGATGTCTTCCTCGACCTGGCGGCGCGGCCTGTCGAGGTTGTCATAGGAATGGCCCGGCATACCGGCCGATATACCCGCCAGAACAATGCGTGGTATGCCAACGAACAGCCCATAGCATGCGGCGGCGATGCCATTGGTGGCCTTGCCGTAGCTGCCCACGCCTTGCATGGGTTCTCCAACCACGAACTCCACGATCCGGTCGCGTTCGTCGCGATGCCAACTCCGCAGATGGTCGATGTGGGCTCGCTTTTGTCGCGATAGCTGCCAACGCATCCAGAGCGTCGGATAATTACTCACCCACAAAAGGCCGTTGCTGTCGAGAGCGGGATGCTCCTCCCAGGATTTCCGGTGCGCCCTGATTGTCAGGCCGGCCCGGCCAAGGCCGAGAGCGGCGGCGGTGCGTCCGGCATTGTTGATGTCGATACGGGCGGACCCGGCGACCGCTTCCGCTGGCAGCGTCGGGCCGGGCGCCGAGCCCAGGATAAGCCAGGGTCTGTCCAGAATGCCGAGTGTCTCCAGCCATTCCCGGTGTCTGGCGCGGAGCCTTTCCGCCTCGCATTGCTTCATTGCCGCCATGATCGCTCGTTGTCCGTTCCATGCGGGAATGGCGTAAATTTCCTTTTCAGGCAAGCGTGGGTGTTGGCCCTTGCATTGAGGGGCCGAATCCTGTCTCTCGAGGAAATGGAATTTTCGCCGCAGCAGGATGAAGCTTTGAAGGCTGTCGCCGGCTGGCTGAAGGCCGGGCAACCGCAGATTTTCCGTCTTTTCGGCTATGCCGGGACGGGCAAGACGACGCTTGCGCGCTATTTTGCCGAGCACGTCGACGGGAAGGTGCAGTTCGCTGCCTTTACCGGCAAGGCCGCACAGGTGCTGCGCTCCAAGGGGGCCGTTAACGCGCGGACGATCCATTCCCTCATCTATCGTCCGCGAGGGGAAGAAACCGTCGAAGACGACGTCACCGGCAAGACCAGCATTTCGCCCATGTTTTCCATCAACCGCCAGAGCCCGATCGCCAAGGCGAAACTGGTGGTCGTTGATGAGTGTTCGATGGTGGACGAGGAGCTCGGCCGCGACCTCCTGTCCTTTGACACACCAGTCCTGGTGCTTGGCGATCCGGCACAATTGCCGCCCATTTCGGGCGGAGGTTTCTTCACCGAGTATGAACCCGATTTCCTGCTGACCGAGATCCATCGCCAGGCGCGCGACAACCCGATCATCCGGCTTGCGCTCGACGTGCGCGAGGGGAGGGAGTTCATGCGCGGGAATTATGGGACGGCTCAGGTCATCGGCCGCGAGGAGGTCGATCAGGAACTGGTTCTGTCGGCTGATCAGGTGCTGGTCGGGATCAACCGTACGCGGCGGCGCTACAACCGGCGCCTGCGGGAGTTGAAGGGGTTTGGCGCCGCCTATCCGCAGGCCGGCGACAAGCTTGTCTGCCTGCGCAACGACCCGGCGAAGGGATTGCTCAACGGCTCGCTCTGGAAGGTGATGACGTCGGCGCGCGAAACCGTGAAGCCGGGGATCAACCTGCTCGTCTCGCCGGAGGAGGATGACCCCGACCGCGGCGTCGCCAAGATCAAGCTCCTCAAGGCTGTATTCGAAGACCAGGAAACGGAAATCCCCTGGTCGACGAAAAAGCGCTACGACGATTTCGACTACGGCTATGCACTGACCGTCCACAAGGCGCAGGGCTCCCAATGGAACAATGTCGTTCTGTTCGACGAGAGCTACGCTTTCAAGGAAACACGCCAGCGCTGGCTCTATACGGCGATTACGCGGGCGGCGGAGACACTGACTGTTGTCAGGTAGGCAGCGCCGACGCCGCAGGATTGGCGGCCTCGGCACGCCTGGTCGCAAAGATGTAGAGCATCAGCACGACGCCTGCGAGAATGACAAACGATCCCGCTATTACCAGTGTCGGGCTGCCGCCCGCGTCGACGACAATCTTGCCCGCGACCAGGACGAGGGCGCCGATCTGGTAGACCCACAGTTGCCACACGGCCAATCCCGATTGCTTCATCGCCGGATAGAACCGGTACATCATGCCGAAAATCGCCGAGACGACGAAGCCGACCAAAGCCATATGCGCATGCGATTCGGCGAATTTGAAATGCTCCGTGGCACCGAGCCAGATGCCGAAAACCATGCCGGCCACCAGCCACAAAAGCGATAATGTCAAATAGATCTCGTCGATTTTCCTCACGGCCCTTCCTCCCCCGTTGAAGCGCCGCATTGTAGTCTGAAAGGGCGCGCGCGACCAGATACTTCATCTGGCGGACAGGCGATGTCCCGAAAGGTGGAGAGAAAATCGCCTCCGTCAGATGCGCTGTGGCGTCTCAGTGGCGCCGATCCATTCCCACGCCTTTTCCTCTTCCGCGGCGTCGAAATGCTTCATCTCGAACGAGAAGAAAGGTCTGAACAGGCCGATGACGGCCGCGATCCAGCCGGGACCTCCGACAATCGCGTAACGCCGGATATGCCTGATGACGCGTGTTCGGCCAAGCAGCGACAAATCGCGCGCGATGGCGTTCCAGTCGATACCTTCATAGGCCCTGAACAGGAGAAGGACGTCGATTTTCGGATGTAGCTGGCAGGCCCCCTCCAGAAGGCCGTAAATGTTCTCGATGTCGCTGGCCTCGAGATGGCCGCTGACCTCGAAGGCAAGGATGTCCTCCCTGTCGGCATCGAGACGGCGCACCCTGACCGGGGGATCGGTGACTTTCATGTCGCGCTCTCCGCTCGCAAGCTGGCGTTATCGATAGCTTCGTCTGCAACACCCGAAAGCGGTGTCAGTTCCATGAAAAGCTTATATAGAAGGTCCGGTCGGCGCCGGAGCTTCGGTGCTCGTGCAGATTGTGCTTCCGAAGGTCAGCCATGCCAGCCAAGCTTTCCGTCAATCTCAACGCGATCGCCATGCTCAGGAACCGGCGCGACCTGCCGTGGCCGAGCGTCACAGGGCTCGGCCGCATCGCGCTTGCCGCCGGCGCGCACGGCCTCACCGTGCATCCCCGGCCGGATCAGCGCCATGTCCGCTTTTCCGATCTGCCGGAGATCCGGGCGCTGATCGACGATGAATTCCCTCAGGCAGAATTCAACATCGAAGGTTATCCGACTGAAGAATTCCTCGCGCTTGTGGAGAGGGCCGAACCGGAACAGGTGACGCTGGTTCCGGATGATCCCTCACAACCGACATCCGACCATGGCTGGGACTTCGTGGCGGAGCAGGATTTTCTCTCTGGCGTTGTCCGCCGGCTGAAAAAGGGTGGCATGCGCGTTTCGCTTTTCTCAGACCCGGATCCTGCCGGCGTTGCCGCCGCCCGTGCCACCGGCGCGGACCGGATCGAACTTTACACCGGTCCTTACGGCGCCGCATATGACGCGGCAGGAAAAGCGGGGAAAGAACTGGAATTGCTGGGGAAAGCGGCTGATGCCGCGGCTGCCGCCGGGCTTGGCGTCAATGCCGGCCACGATTTGACTGTCGCCAATCTGCCGGCACTGGCGCGGCGGCTTCCGCGGCTCGCGGAAGTCTCCATAGGCCATGGCCTGACGGCAGATGCGCTCGAATATGGCATGGCTGCGACGGTGCGCCGCTTCCTTGCCGCCTGCGGCTGGTGAGCCGCTGCGGCCGATCCGGATGAAATCGGCGCGTTAATCCCTATATCTCGTCGAGACCCGACGAGTGCCCGGTCACAATTGGCTGCGGCTGCAATCAACGCTTTGGGCGAAATTGTGACTTTCGGGTTGATATTGCGATGCAACATCGACTAAAGAGGCCCGGCGCCAAACCGGGGCCAAAGCACGTTCAATGAGTTCCACTGAAAACGGTTCCCTGTCGCCGGAAGCGGTCGAACAGGAACACCAACCGGAAAGCGGCCCGTTCCCGATGCTGGTTGTCGGTGCTCTCGGTGTCGTTTATGGCGACATCGGCACGAGCCCCATTTACTCATTTCGCGAGGCGCTGCGGGTCGCCGCGTCGGACGGCAGCATCGTCAGGGGCGACGTTCTGGGCGTCCTGTCCCTTATCGTCTGGGCGCTGACGCTCATCGTCACGGTCAAATATGTCAGTTTCGTGCTGCGGGCCGACAACAATGGCGAAGGCGGCACTCTTTCGCTGATGACACTGGCGCGCAACAGCTTTCCACGCCGACCTGTCCTGATTTTGGGGATCGGGATATTGGGCGCCTCGCTTTTCATGGGCGATTCCGTGATAACGCCGGCGATTTCGGTGCTGTCCGCCGTCGAGGGCCTCGAAACCGTTACGCCTGCCTTCCAGCCCTATGTCGTGCCGATCACGCTTGTCATCCTGATCCTGCTCTTTTCCGTGCAGCGATTCGGATCGGGGACGGTCGGCACCGTCTTCGGACCGATCATGCTGCTCTGGTTCATTGTGCTCGGATTGGCGGGACTGCGCCATATAGCGGACGACATGGACGTGCTATGGGCGATCAACCCCTATTATGCCGTCAGATTCCTCGCTTCCAATCCCGGCCTCTCCTTTGCGACGATGGGGTCCGTCTTCCTCGCCGTGACCGGCGCCGAAGCGCTTTATGTCGATCTCGGCCATTTTGGCCGCAAGCCCATTGTCACGGCGTGGCTGTTGCTCGTCTTTCCCTGCCTGCTCCTCAACTATTTCGGGCAGGGCGCCTTCGTGCTGGCGAGTACCCATCTTCCGCAGAACGTCTTCTTCGACATGCAGCCCGGCTGGGCCGTCCTGCCGATGGTCCTGCTTGCGACAATCGCAACGGTGATCGCCAGCCAGTCGGTGATTTCCGGGGCCTATTCGATGGTCCGGCAGGCTGTACAGATGAACATCCTGCCGCGCTTCGGCATATTGCATACCTCCGAGACACAGCTTGGGCAGATTTATATTCCGCGCGTCACCTGGATTCTCGGGATAGCCGTCATGCTCCTGGTCGTGGGCTTCGAGAAATCCGGGAATCTCGCCGCCGCCTACGGTATTTCGGTGACCGGCGAAATGTTCGTAACCAATATTCTGCTGTTCATCGTCATGTTGCGGATCTGGCGCTGGCGGCTCGCGGCGGTAGCCGGAGTTGTGTTCCTCTTCGCCGTCGTCGACATCACCTTCCTGAGCGCCAACGCGATCAAGGTCGTGGAAGGCGGCTGGGTATCCCTCGGCATCGCCTTCACCATGTGCGTGATCATGTGGACCTGGGTGCGCGGCAGCCGCTATCTGTTCGACAAAACCCGCAAATCGGAGGTGCCGCTCGACGTCATCGTCAAGGAGATGGAGCGCAAGCCGCCGGTGATCGTCACCGGTACGGCGGTGTTCCTGACCGGCGATCCCGAATCGACGCCCACCGCGCTGATGCACAGCCTCAAGCACTATAAGGTGCTGCACGAGACCAACGTCATCCTCACCATCGTCACGGCGCCGACCCCGCGTGTTCCGGACCGCGAGCGCGTTGAAATCGAGAAGATCAACGGTCTCTTCAAGCGGGTGAAGATCACTTTCGGCTATATGGAACAGCCGAACCTGCCGCGCGCGCTTGCGCTTTGCCGCAAGCAGGGCTGGAAATTCGACATCATGACGACGTCGTTTTTCCTTTCACGCCGGTCGCTGAAGGCGTCGAAACGCTCCGGCATGCCGCTCTGGCAGGATCACCTTTTCATCGGCCTTGCCCGAAACGCGGCCGACGCGACCGCCTATTTCCAGATCCCGAGCGGCCGTGTGGTCGAAATCGGCACGCAGGTCGTGATCTGACCCATTCGACCGGGGCGAGGTTCCTTCGCCAAAATCTTTTCCTTCTTTTCGGCCTGAAGAAGCGGTTGCGTCACAACGCGATCTGCGCCATAGATCGTACCGTAACGTACGGTACGCTCCGCACGCGCGGGGCTTGCGTAGCGGGGGCGTTTGTTGGACGCGCGGGTGAAAAAAGGCGGGGCGGAATTCACGGAGCGGCAAAAAGCCGTGCTCGATGCCGCGCTTTCCCTGCTGGTCGAATCCGGTGACGGCATGACGATGACCGCTGTGGCGCGGCGCGCGAGCTGTTCCAAGGAAACGCTCTACAAATGGTTTGGCGACCGCGACGGGTTCCTGACAGCGACGGTGCAGTGGCAGGCCTCGAAGGTACGTTCCGTCGCTTTTGACAGGGCCCATCTCTCGATCTCGAAACTCTCTGCCGGGCTGAAGCAGTTCGCGGCAGACTGGCTGACGGTCATATCCGGTCCGACCTCCATCGCGCTCAATCGCATAGCCGTCAGCCGGGCCGGCCCGGAAAACGGCCGGCTTGGCGCGATTGTGCTCGCCCATGGCCGCTTTGCCATGGGGAACAGGCTGAAGCCGCTTCTGGA
>SCRB01000755.1 GCA_004299545.1 Rhizobiaceae bacterium | reverse complement strand
CGCGCAACCGACAATCTCTCCTTGTCGATAAAAAGGGGAACGATTTCGACGATCATCGGGCCGAACGGCGCCGGCAAGTCCACCATCTTCAACATGGTGACGGGATATATCGCTCCGAGTGACGGCGAGATCCTCTATGAGGGCGAGCGAATCGACGGCACGCCGACCTTCCGGATCAACCGTTCGGGTATTGCCCGCGCGTTCCAGATTTCGAAACCTTTCGCCGACCTCACCGTCTACGAGAATGTGATGGTCGGCGCCTGCTTCGGCAGGACCGGCCCGCGCGACATCACCGCCGTTACCAGGGAAGCCCTGGCTCTCACCGGACTGACGGACCTCGCCGGCGACATGGCCTCCACGCTCCCGGTCGGGCATCTGAGGCGATTGGAAATGGCGCGCGTGATCGCCACCCGCCCCAACCTCGTGCTTGCCGATGAACCCTGCGCAGGGCTCAATCCAGCCGAAACCATGGAGATGACCGACATTCTTCAGGCCTTGCGGGAGAACGGAACGACGGTGGTTCTGGTCGAGCACGACATGGCGGCGGTCATGCGTATCTCCGATTATGTTTTTGTCGTCGCGGCCGGCCAGCTGATCGCGGAAGGATTGCCGTCCGAAGTGGTTCACGATCCCATGGTGATCGAGAAATATCTCGGCAAGCCGCTGCCGCGCGAAGCGCCGGCACCGGCAGGCGAGGGGGACCGGTCATGAGCGTCGCCGGAAAAGCGCCGCTTCTGAGCGTGGAGGATCTCGGCTTTGCCTATAATGGCGCGATCGCCGTCGACGGTATCAGCCTGTCGGTGGGCGAAGGTGAGGCGATCGCCCTGCTTGGTGCCAACGGTGCGGGCAAGTCGACGAGCGTGAAAGTGATTGCCGGGGCGGAAAAGGCCCAGCGCGGTAGCGTCGTCTTTGACGGGCGCGGCATCGGCGGCCGCGGCGCGCATGAGATCGTTGAAGCGGGGATCACGCTGGTGCCCGAAGGCCGCCTCGTCTTCCCCCGGCTGACGGTGATGGAGAACCTGGAAATGGGCGCCTATGCGGCCCGCGCCAAGAAATCGTTTGCCGGCAACCTGGAACGCGTCTTCTCGATATTCCCGCGCCTGGCGGAACGCCGTGAGCAGCAGGCCGGCCTGATGAGCGGAGGCGAACAGCAGATGCTCGCCATCGGGCGCGGCCTGATGAGCGCTCCGCGGTTGCTGATCCTCGACGAACCGTCGCTCGGCCTCCAGCCGAGCATGGTCGAGCATATTTTCGAACTGATCCAGACCATACGCGCGCTGGATATCAGCCTCATCATGGTCGAGCAGAACGTCCACCGCACGCTGGAGATTGTCGACCGGGCCTACGTTCTTGAAAAGGGCAGGGTGACGATCGAGGGCAGCGGCCGGGATCTCGCCCAGAACGACCAGGTCCGCCGCTCCTTTCTCGGGCTATAGAGCCTTGCATCCCGATCAGCTCG
Organism: Rhizobiaceae bacterium; assembly: GCA_004299545.1. Classification (GTDB taxonomy): domain Bacteria; phylum Pseudomonadota; class Alphaproteobacteria; order Rhizobiales; family Rhizobiaceae; genus Mesorhizobium_L. Next base: position 2,522 of record SCRB01000755.1, on the reverse strand, counting down.
GAAAAGCCTGGTCGATGTCCGCAATTTCCGTCGCGCTTAGCGGCCTTGTCGGCCTGTCGCCGAGGATGAAATAGAGTTTGGCTGTTTCCTCGAGTTCCTCGTAGGCGTAGACCGCCTCCTCGAGGCTCGCCCCGGAGACGATCGGTCCGTGATTGGCGAGCAGCATCGACCGGTGATTGCGGGAAACTTTCCTGACCTCGTCCGCGAGCGCGCGATCTCCAGGCCGGAAATAGCGTAGCAGCGGCAGCTTGCCGACCCGCATCACATGGTAGGCTGTCAATGGCGGAAGGACATTTGCAGTTTGCGCGTGACAGAGACAGGAAACGGCCACCGAGTAGGTGGAATGAAGATGGACGACGGCCCGGGCCGCCGGCCGCTCCTCGTAGACCGCCAGATGGAAGAAGGACTCCTTGGACGGCCGGTCTCCGCTGATCAACTCTCCGGCCGGCGAAAGCCTGGAAATGCGGTCCGCATCGAGAAACCCCAGGCTGGAATTGGTAGGCGTCACCAGGATGGTGCCGTCCTCGAGCCTTACCGACAGATTTCCGGCGCTTCCATGGGCGAGCCGACGGGCGTAGAGAAGTCCACCCGCCTGCACGAGTTTTCGGCGAAGTTCGGCTTCCTCGTTCATGACCGGCTCTCCCCCGCCAGCGCGGCAAGCGCTTCCTCGAAAAAGTTCTCGCCGCCGAAATTTCCCGACTTGAGCGCGAGGGCTAGGCCTTTTTCGCGACTGGCCAGAACCGGGACGCCCGGGCAGATCTCCGGACCGATCATCAGCCCACCAAGGTCCAGGGCCTGCGCTACCGCCCCAGATGTCTCGCCCCCGGCAACGACCAGCCGGCGGATGCCATCGTCGACGAGGCGTCGGGCGGTTTCGGCAAACAGGCCTTCGAGGCGGTCGGACACGATCTCGCGACCGTATCGCGCTTGCGCCGCGGCCACGTCTTGGGGGGCAGCCGATGAATAGACGAGTGGCGCCTTGCCGTGGTTGGCCTTGATGAAGGCGACGAGATCATTCGTGACGGTGCGGCCGCTCATCACGTCCTCCACGGAGACGGTCATCGCCGGGTGCTTTCGCATATGGACATCTATCTGCCTTCTGGTCATGCCCGAGCAGCTGCCGGCAAGAATCGCCTCGGCACCACTGACACCTGCGAAATGATTTCGGCCGCCCCGGGCAACCCCCTTTGCAATGAAATTCGCGGCGAGCCCGAGCGCGATGCCGGAACCTCCGGTCAAAAGTGGCGCATCCGCGCAGGCGCGGCCTATCCTGATGAGATCGTCGTCCGCGAGCGCGTCGACGATGGCCAATGTCTCCCCGCGATCCGCGCACGAGCGCAGGGCGGCTGCGATCGCTCCAGCGCTTTCGCGCACCAGCGAAGCAGGGACGTGGCCGACTTCGGAGGCGGTCTGGAGGCGTAGCCAGCGCCGGATATTGGCATCCGTCATCGGCGTCAGCGGATGGTTCTGCATCCCCGATTCATTCAGCAACTTGTCCCCGACGAAAAGGTGCCCCTGATAGACGGTGCGCTTCATCGTTGGAAAAGCGGGGCAGACAACCACGCCCTTGACGCCGAGCGCATTCGCCAGGGCTTCCGCTACAGGCCCTATATTGCCTTCCGAGGTCGAATCGAAGGTCGAGCAGTATTTAAAGACGAACTGACGGCATCCTTGTTCCTTCAGCCAGCGGAACGCTTCAAGCGAGGAATGAAGTGCGTCCTTCCTGGGGATCGAACGTGATTTGAGGGAGATGACGCCAGCCTCGATGTCCGGCGCCGCGTCACGTTCGGGGATTCCGGTGAATTGCCAAGTGGCAAGGCCGCCTTGCCCAGGCAATCCTTTTGCGAGCGTATTGGCGATGTCGCTTGCACCAGTAAAATCGTCTGCAATCACGCCGAGCAGCATCTGTTACCCCGAAACCAGGGTTTTCATGCGTCTGACCGCAGCCTCGGGCGCCGCAAAGACCGGTATCTTCACCTTGCTCCGCACCTGCTCCGCCGCCCGCGAAGTCGAAAAATGGGCGAGCATGATGGCGTCATGGCCTGCGAAATGGGGCGCCATCCCGGCGACGAGACGGTTGTGTGAAGCCGCATCACCTTGCCGCAACAGATCGATGGCGTCCGGAACGACGACCGTTTCCAGTGTGCTCGATGCCCCTGTCTCTGTAGCGAACTGACGGAATTCGTCCTCCATAGTGGCGACCGCCGGGGCGAATGTCGCCAGCATTCCAATCCGGTTGCCGGCCGCGATCGCCTCGCGGAACATCGCCTCGTTGGGACGTAGAATGGGAAGCGGCAGTTCCTTTGCCATACGGTCGATGGCCGGCCCGAACGCGGAGCAGGTGATCAGGACGCCATCCGCGCCGACGCGCTGGGCGTAACGGCCGAAATCGACGAACCGCTCGATCAGTTCTTCAGAAATATTGGGACCTTCCCTGGCGCGATCGATGGTCAACCCGTCGTCCAGCAGGTTCACGGCTTCCGCTTCCGGCCAAAGCGCCGTCATCGCCGCCTTGATGGGGT
>SCRB01000754.1 GCA_004299545.1 Rhizobiaceae bacterium | reverse complement strand
TGGCTGCTTGCGTGAAATTGGGTATGGTCGTGCCGCTCATGACAACCTCTTTTCCGTCCAGGCCGGTCGATGGTCCGTGCATCGGGACGTGCTCGAAAGCACATAAACCGGATCGATCGGCCTCTATTCAGCAGAGGGTTCAATAAATCCGGCTTGACAGCAGTCCTCATTGATGCGGATCAAGACTATCGAAAATGAATGCGGCCTCCGTTGATTTGCCAGCATTCGTCAGGCGAAGATCAGTTCGGCCATCGATTGTCGATGGAATCGGGAGCGGTATTTGTTGATCGTGACCTGTGATCGGCCTGTTCCGCTGCTATGTTCAGTGCGCCATGAAAAGCGGCACTTTCGCCTCTTCGATCATCGTCCGGGTGACGCCGCCGAAAACGCGTTCGCGCATGCGGGAATGGCCGTAAGCGCCCATTACGATCATGTCGGCGCCGATATTCAGTGCGTGACGTTGCAGCACCGCTGACACGGTCCAGCCGACGCCCGGCAGTTGATCGACCTTCACCTTGATGCCGTGGCGGGCGAGATAAAGCGCTATATCAGCGCCCGGCTCCGCGCCGTTCGCTTCGGGAGCCGCGTCCGGATCCACCAAGGTGACGTGAACGTTCTCAGCCGTCATCATCACATCCAGGGCCTCCCGCGCCGCGCGCGCCGCCTCCCGCCGCGAGTCCCATGCGAGGAGAACGGTCTTCGGTCGCAATGTCAGTCTGGAGTTTTCGGGAATGACCAGCACGGGGCGCGCCGATTCGAAAAGAGCTCCGTTCAGCGCCGGCCGCGCCAGTTCGCCTTTCAGGAGGCAGGGTCCGACAACGGCCAGATCGGCATAGCGCGTATACCGCCCGATGACCTCGTTCGCCCAAACGACCTCTGCATAGGCACTTGAGACTTCCGCGGAGAGATCGGCCCCCTTCAAAAACAATTTGGTTTCCTCGACCCGATGGAGCAGCCGGTTCACGTCCTCTTGCCTCTCTTCCATCCATGGGTCGGATATAACAGCGGCATAGGAGCCGATGGGAGGCGGAGAAGCGAGTCCAACCACCAGAACGGAAAGATGCGACTTGGCTTCAATCGCAAGATCGACCGCCATCTGCAAATCGCGGTTCTCCCGATCGAGATCGAGCACGGAAAGTATTGTCGGGAAGGGCATCGGCTTGTTTCCCTTAACTACTCCAATCTTCAAACAATGAGGCAGCGCAAGCACCGTTACCTTGCGTCAGATCAATCGCCCTGCGGGGGTACGGATAGCGCGGCACCCTTGATCCCGGTCAAGGCGAGGCGGGGCGTCGGGGGCATATTCATGCGATCTCGCCAAAGGGAAGAAGGTCATGGCCTATCGCTCCATCATCGTAAACCTCGATATGGATGGGATCAACGATCCCGTCCTCTCCTTCGCCTCCGATCTCGCCACGCGCTTCGAGGCGCGCCTGATCGGTTTTGCAGCTGCAATGATCCCGCCACAGATCGTGTCTGCGGAGGGGATGGTCTTCGACGGCCAAATCATTCAGATGGAGCGCGAAGACATCGAAAAGCGACTGAAGGAACTTGAAACGCAATTCACGAAGCACGCTTCTGCAGCCGCTTCTGCCGAATGGCGCGGCGACGCAGTCGAGCCGACTCAGCTTCTGTCCGAACTTGCGCGAGCGGCCGATCTTATCGTTACGGCCGCGCCTGAGGAGAGGTCGTTTTTCAATCCCTACCGCTCGGTCGATCTCGGCAGTCTCGTGCTTCGCGCCGGGAGGCCAGTCCTTCTCGCCATGCAGAATTCGGAAAGGCTGGCCACTCGAACGATGCTGGTGGCGTGGAAGGACACCCGCGAGGCGAGGCGCGCCGTTTCGGATGCCGTGCCCTTGCTTGCGACGGCCGAAGACGTCGTCGTCGTTGCACTCAGCCAAGGAGCGGATATCAAGACCAGGGAAAGCCTTTCCGACGTGGCAACCTACCTGTCACGGCATGACATCAAGGCCCACACCGAGATACTGAAGCATCAGGATGAGCCGGAAATTCTGGTCGAATTCGCCCACTCTGTTCGGGCTGACCTGGTCGTGGCCGGAGGCTATGGGCATAGCCGGTTGCGCGAACGGGTGTTCGGCGGAATGACACGATCGCTCCTCTCGGAGAATCGCTTGAACCGCTTTATGTCAAATTGAGATGCGGGAGCGACTACAGGCCGCCCAAAACAACGGCAAACCGATTGCTTCCCGAGCGCTGCTCGAGATTCCTGGTCACGGTACAAGGACAGCGGCCCCGCTCAGGCGTCCTTCGCGCAAATCAGCGAGCGCTTCGTTTGCGTGATCAAGCGGGTAGATCGTGGTGTGGGTCTTTACACCCGCCTTCTTCGCCACGGGGAAAAACTCCTCGGCATCGCTTCGGGTGAGGTTGGCGACCGAGACAAGCTCGCGTTCCTCCCACAGGATTGCATACGGCATGGAAGGAATGTCGCTCATATGGATGCCGCCGCAGACCACGCGGCCGCCTTTCCTGACGGATTTGAGCGCTTGCGGCACAAGGGCGCCGACGGGAGCGAAGATGATCGCCGCATCGAGGAGGACGGACGGTCGCTCGTCCGAGCCACCCGCCCACACCGCTCCGAGTTCGAGAGCGAAATCCCGGGCCTGGGCGTCGCCGGGCCGAGTGAAGGCGTAAATTTCGCGCCCCTGCCAGGCGCAGACCTGCGCGATGATATGCGCAGCCGCCCCGAAGCCAAAGAGGCCGATCCGCTTCCCGCCGCCGGCCCTCTTCAGTGAACGCCAGCCGATCAAGCCCGCGCAGAGCAACGGCGCGAGGGATACGGGATCGGCCTCCGGATCGAGGTCGAATGCATAGGCCGCGTCGGCCACCATATGCGTGGCGAAGCCGCCGTCGCGCGTGTAACCGGTGAAGAGAGGATGGTCACAAAGGTTCTCGGCGTTGGATCGGCAATAGGGACAAACGCCGCATGTGTGGCCGAGCCATGGAACGCCGACGCGGCGGCCAAGCTTGGCCGGATCGACTCCGTCTCCGAGCGCATCGACAACCCCGACTACCTCATGGCCCGGAACCAGCGGCAATTTCGGCTCCTTTAGATCGCCGTCCACGACATGAAGGTCCGTACGGCAGACGGCGCAGGCCTCGACCCTCAGCCGGATTTCGCCCGCTGCCGGAACCGGCTCGGTTCGGTCCGTCAGAAAAAGAGGCAATCCGGGCTTATGTAACACCATCGCCTTCATGATGACTTCCTTTGGGGACACC
>SCRB01000753.1 GCA_004299545.1 Rhizobiaceae bacterium | reverse complement strand
CCGCAGGTAAGGGAAGATGTGGGGGACGCTTCTTACCGGCATCCTGAACCTTGAACCGTCGCTTTTCGTCAGGCGCGCCAGGAATGCGGCGATCGTCTATCTTCTGGCGCTGGCGGCGTTGCTGTGCGGCATCGGCTTCCTCATCGGAGCCGGCTATACCCATGCCGCCGAACATTATGGCAGCTTCCGCGCCTCGCTGGGTTTCGGCGTCGGATTTGTCATTCTTGCAGCCCTGATCTTCGGGGTTTACCAGATCGCCAGCGCCGTTTTGGAGAGGCGAAGGGCACGGGAAAAGCGCGCCCAGCAGGTGTCCAGCCTGCTCGCCGCGGCGCTGGCGCTGTTGCCGACGCTTCTGCGCTCACGCGCTGGATTGGCCGAAATCCTCACGCCGGTCGTCGCCCTCATTGCCTATATGATCTACAAGGAAAACAGCGGAAAGCCTGACGGAGAGGACGGCTCCGACACCTGAACGGGGCCCATCGGTCAGGCTTTCAGCTCTTGTCAAGAAGGAGGGAGATTTCCGCATGGACGCCCTCCGGCGCAAAATCGTGCTTTACGCCCGAAGAAAGGACCTTGCCGAGGCTTCTTTGGATCAGGACGGAGCCGAAACCGTAGGCTTGCGGGGGTACGACAGTTGGTCCGTCCCGTTCCTGCCAGGCAAGGACGAGACGTTCACCCTCCGCGATCCGCGACACCTGCCAGTCGAGATCGACATGGCCTGCGGCCGTCGACAGCGCGCCGTATTTGAGCGCGTTGTCGGCGAGTTCATGGATGATGAGACCGATGGCGACAGCCTGGTCGGGTGACAGGAACACCGGGCGTCCACGGATATGGAAGCGGCTTTCCTCGTCCTTGAGGAAGGGCATGACCTCCAGATCGATCAATTCCCTGAGTTCTATATCGCGCCACTCGCGGTCGGTCAGGAGATTGTGCGCGGCGCCCAGCGCCTGCAAGCGGCTGCCGAAGCCTTCGAGAAACGCCCTTGGCTCCCGGGCATGCCGCACGGTCTGGGAAGCGAGCGCCTGAACCGTCGCCAAGGTGTTCTTGACGCGGTGATTGAGTTCGCGAAGCAATAGTCTTTGTGTTGTCTCCGCCGATTTCTGCTGGGAAATATCGAAGTTCACGCCAATGACGAGCAGCGGCTTGCCGTCGCCGTCGCGTTCCACCACCCGGCCGCGACCGGCGAGCCAGCGCGGGGGATTGGAATGGCGCAGCCTGAACTCGGCGGTATAATCCTGCTCGCTCGCCAACGCCTCGCGCAGCCGCTCCTGAGTCTTGTGGGCATCGCGGGGATCGACGCGGCGGAAGATGTCGGAAGCCGCGATCCGGCCGGCCGGCGGCAAATCGAAAAGCCTGGGCAGCAGGTCGTCGCATTCGAAGGTGCCCGCCTTCACGTTCCATACCCAACTGGCGACAGAGGCGGCCTTCAATGCCAGGGCATGCCGCTTCTCCTCGCGCAGGAGATCGCGTTCGGCCTTTTCGCCCCGTCGCCTCGTTTCCTTGAGATCGAAGAGGCTTGCGGCGAGACCGGCGAGTTTCTCCAGCTGCTCGCGCTGTGCGGCAGGCGGGGTCTGGCGTCGCTTGCTGTCGATGACGCAGACGGTGCCGATCCTTTGCCCGCGAACTTCGATGGGCGCACCGGCGTAGAAGCGGATGTGGGGTGCACAGGTGACGAAGGGGCTGCTGGAAAATCGGGGATGCGCCGCCGCATCCTCGATGATCGTCGAGCCGGCCCGCGCGATCGTGTAGGCGCACAAGGAGAATGCGACAGGCGCTTCTTGCAGATCCACCCCTCGTACGGATCGGAATTGCTGCCGTTCCGGTCCGATGACGCTGACAAAGGCTGCTGACGTGCCGAACAACGCGGCGGCAAGACCGGTCAGTGCCTCGAAGTCAGGGTCATGTTTTCCGTCGGTCGTGTCGATCTGACGGAGCACGTCCAGCCGCCGGGGGTCAAGAACGATCCTTCGCACGTCTTCCGGCAGCGATTCCTGTTTTTCGATTTCCCGAGCCAATTGCGCCAACACAGCCTGTCTGGACCTAACTAGGCACGCCAGGAGCGCTTGGAAAGCCTTGGGGCGCCGATTTTCGGGAACTTTGAGTGCGTTCAGGGATTCTACGACCGCGAAGTTCCCGGTCTCATGGATCCCTCATGTCGTGCAGACGACGTCATACCGTGCGGGAACGCTTCGTCGCGCGGTTGGTTCCTGAACGCGGCTGCGATGGAACAGGCCTTTCCGCCGGCGCGCTATTGTGCCAATACGGGTCGGCTCTTGCCCGTCCATCCATTCCTGATATGTGTGCGCCAGCGAACATATGCCCTTGCGCAAAGCGAAGATGAAATGGCCAAGCACAGCGACGTAAAAAAGGTTGTTCTCGCCTATTCCGGCGGACTGGATACATCCATCATCCTGAAGTGGTTGCAGACGGAACTCGGCGCCGAAGTCGTCACCTTCACCGCCGACCTCGGTCAGGGCGGTGAACTGGAACCTGCTCGCAAGAAGGCCGAGATGCTCGGCATCAAGGATATCCGAGTCGTCGACGTGCGCGAGGAATTCGTGAAGGATTTCGTCTTCCCGATGTTCCGCGCCAACGCGCTTTACGAAGGCGTCTATCTCCTCGGCACCTCGATCGCCCGGCCGCTGATCTCGAAGCATCTGGTCGAAATCGCGAAAGAGACCGGCGCCGACGCGATCGCTCACGGGGCTACAGGCAAGGGCAACGATCAGGTGCGCTTCGAGCTTTCCGCCTATGCGCTCAATCCCGACATCAAGGTGATCGCGCCGTGGCGCGACTGGTCGTTCAAGTCGCGCACCGACCTCCTGAATTTTGCCGAGCAGCACCAGATTCCTGCACCGAAGGACAAGAGGGGCGATGCGCCGTTCTCGGTGGATGCGAACCTGCTGCACTCCTCTTCCGAGGGCAAAGTCCTGGAGGACCCTTGGCAGGAGCCGCCGGAATATGTCCACCAGCGGACGATTTCGCCGATGGACGCGCCGGACAAGGCCACGGAAATCATCATCGATTTCAGGCGTGGCGACGCGGTTGCGCTGAATGGCAAGCCGCTTTCGCCGGCTTCCATGCTTGCCGCGCTGAACGATTTGGGGCGCGACAACGGCATCGGGCGCATCGACCTGGTCGAGAACCGTTTCGTCGGCATGAAGTCGCGCGGCGTCTACGAGACGCCGGGCGGCACGATCCTGATCGCGGCGCACCGGGCGATGGAATCGATCACGCTCGACCGTGGCGCGGCGCATCTCAAGGACGAACTGATGCCGCGCTACGCGGAATTGATCTATAATGGCTTCTGGTTCTCGCCCGAGCGGGAAATGCTGCAGGCGCTGATCGACAAGAGCCAGGAAGATGTCGAGGGAACGGTGAGGTTGAAGCTTTACAAGGGCAATGTCATCGTCACCGGGCGCACATCGGAGAAATCGCTCTATTCCGACGCGCTCGTCACCTTCGAAGACGATCGCGGCGCCTATGACCAGAAGGATGCCGCCGGTTTCATCCGGCTGAACGCGTTGCGGCTGAGGACGCTCGCCGCGCGGGACCGCAAAAAGCAATAGGACGGGTGCGGATGCCGGTGAGCCGCCGCCTCGCGCTCGTCTTCCCCGGTTTCGAACCGTTGCCCGTGGAAGCGCATTGTTCCCGCTTCATCCGGGAAGCGAAGCGGACCGCATCTGCCTATGGAATGACGCTTTCCCTGAGCGATCCCGTCTATTCGGGAGCGGGATTGCGGACCGGCACGATCGCGGTCGATGCCTCGGGCGAGGGCTGGCGGACCCAAACCGAAGCGGTTGTCTATGGATTGGGCGATCTCAACGCGGTCTATGCGGAGCGTAATCCCGCCGTGCGGATCCTGACGGGGCTGGGTGCGCTTGCCGACTTCATCGGGACGGGCACCTTTTTCCGCTTCGTCTGGACGAGCTGGCGCTATAGCCTTTTCTTCCTCTATCCGCTGGTCACGCTTTTCGGCGTTGTCGCCATCGCGGCCGCTGTCGGATCCTTCCTGCCGGTTTCGACGATCCTCCGCTGGCTCGTCGGCATACTGGTCGCCGTCGGGCTTCTCTGGTTCGCCTCGAAGCGGATGCACTTCCTGCTGATGATGGACGATTGGGCCTTCGCCCGCGACATGGCGCGCGAGAGGCGGCCCGACGTGAAGGAGCGGATCGCGGCCGTCGCCGCCGATATCGAAACGCGCCTTTCGGCGCCGGATCCGGGGGAGGTGGTGCTCGCCGCGCACAGTTTCGGCGCCATAACGGTGATGCTCGCTATCGCCGACCTCCTGTCGCGCGGCTGTGACATGCGCGGCGCCGGCTTGCTGACGGTGGGCTCAAGCCTGCTCAAGGTCGCACTCCATCCCGCGGCCGTCCGGTTGCGCGCGGCGGTCGGCATTATCGCCACGAGCCCGATCACATGGGTCGACTGTCAGTCTCTTACCGATCCGATGAATTTTTACGGCAGCAGGCCTCTCCATACGCTTGGAATCCGGAAAGGGCGGGAAGCACGGATCATCCGTGTCCGCTTCCGCACGCAGTTGAGGCCGAAGACCTACAGGGCGATCAAATACGATTTCTTCCGTGTGCATCGCCAGTTCGTCTATGGAGTCGAGAAACGCAGCCCCTATGCCTTCCATGCCATTTTGTGCGGGCCGGAGCCGTTCGCTGCCTTCGCCGAAGAGGGCGCGCTCTCGGAAAACTGGCCGCCTGCCAGCGGTGTGGGCAAAGCCGGATGACATCCGTTGCCGCCGGGAAAGTCGCGTGGGTCGTCCTCATGGTCGCCTGGTATGTGCTCAGACGCCCGTTCGAGCGGCACGCCAGGCGCGCGGGTCTTTCGCACGACAACAAGAACGCCGCGGAATGGGCGAGGCTGTCGGTCTCGACGCTGGGTCTCGGCATCCTGCCGTTCGTCTATGTCGTTTCGGGCTGGCCGCGGTCGCTGTCCTATCCCCCGCACCCGGTTCTGCTTGCGCTGGGTATTATCGCCGCGGTCGGCGCTCTTGTCCTGTTCCGGTTGACGCACAAGGCGTTGGGAAAGATGTGGTCGGTCTCGCTGCAACTGAAAGAGGACCACAGGCTGGTGACGACCGGCGTCTACCGGCATTTGCGGCACCCGATGTATTCCGCCTTCTGGCTGATGGCGGTCGCGCAGGCGCTTCTTTTACCGAATTTGCTGGGCGGACTTGCGGGCCTGGTCGGATTTGGGCTGCTTTTCGCCCTCAGGATCGGCCCGGAAGAGCGGATGATGGAGGAAGCCTTCGGCGAGGAATACAGGGCCTACCGCAAGCGAACCTGGCGCGTCATCCCGTTCC
>SCRB01000752.1 GCA_004299545.1 Rhizobiaceae bacterium | reverse complement strand
GGGCCATTCCGCAGGCGGCGATGGAGACCTTCATCGATATTCTGGGTTCCACCCAGGGCGAACATCTGCTGCGCATGAAGGGGATCATCGAAACTGTGGAGGACCGGTCGAGGCCGCTTGTCGTCCATGGCGTGCAGTCGCTTTTCCACCCGCCGGTCAGGCTTCCCGCATGGCCCGACGGGAAACGCGGCGTTCGACTCGTCCTCATCACGATGGATATGCCGGAGGATTACGTCCGGCGCCTTTTCGCGGCGATCACCGGCGCCCCGCAAATCGACACGCCCGACCGCGCGGCCGTAGAGGCCAACCCGCTCGCCATCCCCGGCTACAAGGCCTGAACAGGAGCCTTATCCCCGCTCGATCAGGAAGCGATGGCTCCCCTCGGCGGCAAAGCTCTGCACGAGACAATGGCCGCTTTCACGGCAGAAGGCGGGAATATCGATGACGGCAAGCGGATCCGTCGTTTCGAGCCATAAGCGTTCGCCGCTCTTCATGCCAGCGAGGCGCTTTCGCGCCCGCAGGACCGGCAACGGGCAGGTGAGGCCTTTCAGATCATAGACATCGGCATCGGCCGAAGCATCCGTCCCGGCCGCGCGCTTCTGTTTCTTCTCCGGCACCTTGCGGCCTTCCGTCGCAGGCATAGGCCTCAGTCGGCGATCTTCTTGGCGAACAGCGCCAGCGCCTGCTGATAGACCTTTGCCTTGTTCCAGGCGGCCAGAACGGCGAAATTCGGCTGGCCCGGCTGATAGCCGGCACCGGGGATCCAGCCATGGCCCTTCAGGAAATTGGCGGTCGAGGCAAGGACGTCGGCGCGCGAATGGATAAGGTCGCGCCGGCCGTCGCCGTCGAAATCGACGGCGTATTGCAGGTATTTCGACGCCAGAAGCTGGGTCTGGCCGATTTCGCCGGCCCAGGCGCCCCGCATTTCCGCCGCGGTCATGTCGCCCCGCTGGATGATCTCCAGCGCCGAAGTGAGCTCGTTGGTGAAGAAGGCCGAGCGCCGGCAGTCATAGGCAAGGGTGGCAAGCGAGCGGATAGTGCTCAAATTGCCCATATAGGACCCGAATCCCGTCTCCATGCCCCAGATTGCCACCAGAACCTCGGGCTGAACGCCGAAACGCTTCTGAATGCGGGACAGGAGGCGGCTATTGGAGGCCATCATGGCCTTCGCCCGTTTGACATAGTAGGGCGGCGCGCGGCGGGCCATGAACTCGTCGAGCGTCATCTTGAAGGCATGCTGGTTCCGGTCGTAGCCGATGACCTTCCTGTCATAGGTAACCCCGGCAAACGCGGTATCGAGCACGCGCGAGCTGATCCCCCGCTCCGCCGCTTCCGACTTGAATTCCTGGAGCCAGGCGGAGAATCCCGCCGGGCCGTTGCCGCAGCGCGGCGCGGCTGCCGCCGCCATTGGAATCATTGACATCGCAGCAAATGCCACAGCGACGAATTTGCCAGCCACCCGAAATGCCATTCTCTTCTCCCAAGAGCGTTGCCGAATGCCGGCAACGTTGCTTCGACCACCGCCTGGCCATCGGAACGGGAAGCCGGCAGCGAACCCGACAAGATGCCTGTAGCAAAGGGTTCGTGAACTGCGCAAGCTGTCACGCTTGGTCGCGGCCGCCCCTCAAGCGATCCCGAAAGGCAGGAATGGCGGCTTCTGGCGGGCGGTAAGGAGGTTTTCACTCCCCCGGTCTATGAGGATATGACGCATTCGGATTTTCGCCTTTTTGGGCCGCCAGCGTGAAGCCGAAGGCGGCACATGTCACGAAGCGCGTCCATTCGGGCCAAGCGGAAAGAAACGATGATCGACGCAACAGCTTTTCAGCGTTACCGCGACACCGCCGGTCCGAAGACGACCTTGCCGCGTCTTGCCGTCGGCGTCGTGATCATCGTCGCCTGCTGGCTGGTCGTGACTTTCGGCGTTCTGACCGGTGGGTTTTACCTCTATGCCGGCCTCGGCGGCTATGCGCGGCTGATGGAAGACTTCATCGCGACGGGCCCGGGAACGTTGGTCGTCTTCCTGACCTTCGCTGGCATATGGCTCGGCGCCTGGATTGCGATGCGCTTCATCCACAGACAGAAGCTCTCGGCTCTTTTCGGTCCGAGCGGCAGGCTGTCGGCAAGCGGCTTTCTCAAGGGGTTCGCCTCCATCGCCATCACCTCCCTTCTTTCGGAAGTCATGCTTTATGCCATTGCGCCGCAATTCGTCCGCACGCCGATCTCTCTCGGCTATTGGCTCGCCCTGGTCGTTCCCGTCATGCTTTTCGCCTTCGTCCAGACCTCGGCCGAGGAACTGCTTTTCCGCGGCTATCTGATGCGCGGTCTGGCCTACCGCTTCCGCAGTCCGCTGATATGGGCGGTGCTGCCGACCCTCGCCTTCACGCTGCTCCACTGGCACGGCGGAACGCCGCCGCTGATGACGGCCTGCGTCCTGATAACGATCGGCAGCTTTGCCGTGTTGCTCGCCTTCATCGTCTATGCGACCGGCAATCTGGGAGCCTCGATGGGCGCTCATTTCGGCAACAACATCATCGGCTTTCTGCTCATCTCCCATGAGCAGAGCTTCAGCGCCTTTTCGCTCTACGACGGCGCCTCGCTGCAGGCGCTCAACTGGACGCCCGGCACCACAACGGCCGTAACGCTCGTCGGCATCGTTTCATGCGCGCTGAGCGCGCTCCTGCTTTTTCACGCCCGCTCGCCGCTCAGGCTGACACCTGACCGCACCGCCGCATCCGCCACGCCCGGATATGGCTCGCCAATGTGACGGCCGAGGCAGGACTGCTTTGCCAGTGCCTCCTGGAAGGCGGCGAAAAGCTTGCGCATGGCTGGTTTCTTGTAGGGAAAAACATCTTCCGGATCCATGTCGTGGACGATCATCGCCACGTCGACTTCGAAAATCAGGAGCCGCCCGTCCGGCATCTCCGCGCAATCGATGCCGAAATAGTCGAGGCCGATGCGCGAACAAAGCGCTTCGAAGGCTTCACGGTGCCGAACGGCGAAATCGGTGTCGAAATCCTCCATCCAGCGCCGCTCCTCCGCGCGCCGCCAGGCATGTTCGGCCATGCCGGCGCTGAGATAATGAACGATCCAGTGCTCCGACACGGCAAAATGGCTGGCGAAGGCCTT
>SCRB01000751.1 GCA_004299545.1 Rhizobiaceae bacterium | reverse complement strand
GCTTCTCCACCGACGGGGCCCAATGGATGGCCGGCCTCGGCGACTATGTCTACACCGTCAAGGGCTACCACAAGGTCGCCACCGTCGCGGAGGACTATTCCTTCCCCTACACGCAGGTGTTCGGCTTCATGGCCGAGTTCTGCAAGGCCGGCGGTCATGTGCCGTCGAAGTCCTGGGTGCCGATCGGCACCAAGGACTTTTCCTCGGTGATCGCGACGATCCCTGCCGATGTCGATGCCATCTATGTCGCGCTCGGCGGCGCCGATGCGGTCAACTTCCTGTCGCAGTACCAGCAGGCAGGCGGAACCGCGCCGCTGATAGGCGGTTCGATCACGGTCGACCAGACGGTGCTGACCACGAAGGGGCGCATCCACGATGTCATCATCGGCACGCCGGCAGCCGGCCCGACCGCCGACAGCCTCGACACGCCGGAGTGGAAAGCCTTCGTCGCGGAATACGAGAAGCAGCCTAACGCCTTTCCGTCGCCGTCGCTGTTCGCGCACGGCTATTACGTCAACATGAAGGCTGCCTTGCTGGCGCTCGACAAGGTCGGCGCGGATGTCTCCGACGGCGGCAAGAAACTGCGCACGGTCCTTTCGGGCCTGTCCTTCGACAGCCCGACCGGCAAGGTTTCGCTCGACGAGAACCGTAACGGCATCGCCAACATGTACATCACCGAAGTCGCCCAGAAGTCCGACGGGACGCTCTACAACAAGCTCGTCAAGACGGTGGACCAGGTGAACGAGACGCTCGGGATTCCGAAGAAGGAATTCATGGCGCTCGGCAAGGTGAGCCGCGACAATCCGAGCTGCCCGTGAAATAGCGGCTTTCGGGGGGAGGATACGAAGGTGGCGGACAACGCACTGGCAACAAGGCTGGAGGGAACGGGCGCCTATGCGCTCGATCTCGACGGCGTTGCCCGCCATTTCGGCGCCCTCGTCGCCCTTTCGGGCATAAGCATGAGGATCGCCGCCGGCGAAAGGCGGGCGGTCCTCGGTTCCAACGGCGCCGGCAAGACGACGCTGTTCAATGCGATCACCGGCGATTTCATGCCGACGGCCGGCCGCATTCGTTTCTTCGGCGAGGACATTACCGACCTGCCGGCCCATGAACGCATCCGGCGCGGCTTGCGCCGGACCTACCAGATCTCGCAGCTTTTCGGCAGCTTGAGCATACTCAACGCGATCTATCTCGCCTGCCGCGGCGTTTCGCGCCGGCGCTTCTCGCTGCTGCGCCCGCGCGCCGACGACGTCAACATGGCGCAGGCCGAACTGATCCTGCGCGCCACCCATCTCGACGACGACCGCGACCGGCTGGTCGCGACACTCAGCCATGGCCAGCAGCGCCAGCTCGAGATCGCGCTGGCGCTTGCAGGCGCGCCGCGCTTCATCCTCTTCGACGAACCCGCCGCCGGCCTGTCGCCGACCGAGCGGCGCGACCTTGTCGGGATCCTTCGGGGCTTGCCTCGGCACGTCGGCTACATCATCATCGAGCACGATCTCGACGTTGCGCTCAGGGTTTCGGACTACGTCTCGATGATGCACAATGGCCGGCTCTTCAAGGAAGGCACGCCCGAGGAGATCGAGCGCGATCCGCAGGTTCAGGAAATCTATCTGGGAGGCGGCCATGGCTGAACGCTCCCGCAGCGGTGGCGCTGCCGCGTTGAAGATCGACGACCTTCAGGTTTATTACGGCGAGTCCCACGCGCTTCAGGGCGTGTCGCTGGCGCTTGAGCAAGGCGTTCTCGCGGTGGTCGGCCGCAACGGCATGGGCAAGACGACGCTCTGCAACACCATCGCCGGGCTCAAATCGCCGCGCGGTGGCTCGATCCGCGTCTTCGGCCGGGAGATCGCGCGGCTTGACCCGCATCTCATCCATCGACTCGGCGTCGGCTATGTGCCGCAGGGTCGCCGCGTCTGGCCGAGCCTCTCGGTCGATGAGCATCTGCGCCTGTGCGCATCGCGAAACACAGAGGCAAGCTGGACGGTCGAACGTATCTACCAGACTTTCCCGCGGCTCGGCGAGCGCAAGGGAAGCGGCGGCGCCCAGCTTTCCGGCGGCGAGCAGCAGATGCTGGCAATCGCGCGCGCTCTGCTCGGCAATCCGCGCCTTCTGATCATGGACGAGCCGACCGAGGGACTGGCGCCGGTGATCGTCGAACAGGTCGAGCGCATGCTGGTGCGGCTCGCCGGGGAAGGCGAGATGGCGATCCTCGTCATCGAGCAGAATATCGGTGTCGCCACCTCCGTTTCCGATCATGTCGCGATTATGGTCAACGGCCGCATCAACCGCGTGATGGAAGCCTCCACCCTTGCCGCCGACCGCGAATTGCAGCAGCGCCTGCTTGGCGTCGGGCGCCAGGCCGAGGAAGCGGTCGAGCCGTTGCCCCGCGTCGGAGAGAGCGCCGAACAGGCTCTTGCGGAGGTCTATCGCGTCGAGCGGCGCGGCAGCGGCGACGTGGTGGCGGGCGAGGGTAATATGCACCTCAACCGCGACCTGCCGAACCGCTGGGCGATGCCGACGGCGAGCCTGCGCCAGGCACTGGTCGAAAGCCGCCAGGGCGAGGACAAGGACAAAACTGAAAGCGCGAAGATCTTCGCCATCCCGTTCGCCGAACGTATCGGCCGCACGGCGATCGTCGCCGGCACGTTCGACACCAAGGGGCGTGAACTGATGTTCGTCGCCGACCGGCTGAAGGCGCTCGGCCTACCGGTGCGTACCGTCGACCTGTCCACATCGGGCAAGCCGTCGCGCGCCGATGTGACGCCGCTTCAGGTGGCGAGCTTGCACCCGCGCGGCACGTCGGAGGTTTTTTCCGGCGATCGCGGCCGTTCCGTCGCCGCCATGTCGGAAGCCTTCGCCCGCTGGATCGAGCGCGAACGGCATGTCGGCGGCATCATATCCGCCGGTGGTTCGGGCGGCACGTCGCTGGCGACCGCAGGGATGCGGGCGCTTCCGGTCGGCATCCCGAAGATCATGGTCTCGACCGTCGCCGCCGGCGATGTCAGGGCTTATGTCGGCGCCGCCGACATCATGATGTTCCACTCCGTCGCCGATGTGCAGGGGCTGAATTCGATCACCGAGCAGGTGCTTGCCAATGCCGCCCATGCGCTTGCCGGCATGATTGCGCAGATGCCGAGCCGCGAGGCCTATGAGGCGAAGCGCAAGCTGGCGCGCCCGGCGGTCGGCATCACCATGTTCGGCGTCACGACGCCCTGCGTCCAGGCCGTCACCCGGCATCTGGAAAGCGAATTCGACTGCCTGGTCTTCCATGCCACCGGAACCGGCGGCCGCGCCATGGAGGCACTCGGGAATTCCGGCCTGCTCGCCGGTTTCCTCGACATCACCACGACCGAGATCGCCGACATGCTGGTCGGCGGCGTCTTCCCGGCCGACGAGCATCGTTTCGGCGCGGCGATCCGAACGGGCCTGCCCTATGTCGGCTCCGTTGGGGCGCTCGACATGGTCAATTTCGGCCCGCGCGACACGGTGCCGGCAAAGTTCCAGAGTCGTAAATTCGTCATCCACAATCCGAGCGTGACCCTGATGCGCACGACGCGCGATGAGAACCGCGCCGCCGGCGAATGGATCGGCGAGCGCCTTAACCGGATGGAAGGGCCGATGCGCTTCCTCCTGCCCGAAGGCGGGGTTTCGCTGCTCGACCGGCCCGGACAGCCCTTCCACGACCCGGAAGCCGACGCCGCGCTTTTCGAGGCAATCGAAAAGACCGTGCGCCAGACCGGCAAGCGCCGTGTCGAGCGCGTCAAGGGAAACATCAACGACGACGGCTTCGTCGCGGCGCTGGTCGCGGCCTTCCAATCCGTTGTCCCACCGATCAGCAAGAGGGCCTGAATGCGCTTCGAACGAAAGGAACTCGTTGCCCGCTTCCAGGAGATGAAAGCCCGCAAAGTGCCGATCGTCGGCGGCGGGGCCGGCACCGGGCTTTCGGCCAAATGCGAAGAAGAGGGCGGCATCGACCTCATCGTCATCTACAATTCCGGCCGCTACCGCATGGCCGGGCGCGGCTCGCTTTCGGGCCTGCTCGCCTATGGCAACGCCAACGAGATCGTCGCCGACATGGGCCGCGAAATCCTTCCGGTAGTCCGGCACACGCCCGTGCTGGCCGGCGTCAACGGGACCGACCCGTTTTGCCTTTTCGACAAGTTCCTCGACGACCTCAAGGCGATGGGCTTCGCCGGCGTCCAGAATTTTCCGACGGTCGGCCTCATCGACGGCACCTTCCGCGCCAATCTGGAGGAGACCGGCATGTCCTACGGCCTCGAGATCGACCTGATCCGGCTGGCGCATGCGAAGGACATGCTGACGACGCCCTACGTGTTTTCCGCCGACGAAGCGGCGGAAATGGCGAAGGCGGGCGCCGATATCATCGTCTGTCATATGGGCCTGACGACCGGCGGTTCGATCGGCGCGCACACGGCGCTGAAGCTCGAGGATTGCCCGAAGCTCGTCGACAGCTGGTCGGAGGCGGCGCTCAAGGTCAACAGGGACGCGATCGTGCTTGTCCATGGCGGCCCGGTGTCGGAGCCAGCCGATGCCGAATATGTCCTCAGGAATACCAAAAATTGTCACGGCTTCTATGGTGCCTCCTCGATGGAGAGGCTGCCGACGGAACGCGCGCTGACCGAACAGACACGCAGGTTCAAGGCCGTCGTCCACTAGGCGGATCGGCCCTGGAAGGAGGAGAGAAATGAACGCGAACATCTTTGGCACGGTGCTTTTGTGGCTGATCGCCGCGGCCATCGTCGTCGTCATTCTGGTCTATATCCTGCGCTGGCTCTACCGACGCTCGACCAAGGAAACCGCGTTCGTGCGCACCGGCTTCCTCGGCGAGAAGGTCGTCGTCAATGGCGGCGCCTTCGTCATCCCGGTCCTGCACGAGATCACGCCGGTCAACATGAACGTGCTGCGCATCGCGGTCCCTCGCGAGCAGGAGCATGCGCTGATCACGAAAAACCGCATGCGCGTCGATATCGTCGCCGAGTTCTTCGTCCGCGTCGGCGCGAGCAGGGAAGCCGTCTCCGCCGCCGCCCAGACGCTTGGCCGGCGCGCCATGCAGGAAGACGGCATCCGCGACCTCCTCGAAGGAAAGTTCGCCTCGGCGATGCGTAGCATCGCGGCACAGATGTCGTTGGAGGAAATGCACGAGCAGCGCCGCGAATACGCTCAACAGGTGCGCGAACTGGCGGCCGAGGCGCTGACGGCGAACGGCCTTGAGCTGGAAAGCGTCGCGATCGTCGATCTCGACCAGACCAGCCTCGACTATTTCGATCCGTCGAACGCCTTCGACGCGGAGGGCCTGACCCAGCTCACCGACGCTATCGAGAACCGCCGCAGGATGCGTAACGAGATCGAGCAGCGCTCGCTGGTCGACATCCGCAACCAGAACCTCGAGGCGCAGAAGAAGGTCTTCGAGATCGACCGCGAGACCGAATACGCGCGCCTGGAGCAGGAACGCGAGGTCGAGTTCCGCCGCGCCATGCAGCGCTCCGAACTCGCTAAGGAAAGGGCGCTGCGCGAGCAGGAATCGGAACAGGCGCAGCTGACTTCCCGCGAGGCGATCGAGAAGGCACGACTTGCGCAGGAACGGGCCGTCACCGAAGAGCGCATCGGGAATGAGGAAGAGACGCAGCGCCGTGAG
>SCRB01000750.1 GCA_004299545.1 Rhizobiaceae bacterium | reverse complement strand
GGCGCCATGCGACGATGCCTTGCGCCCCGAATGACCGAACTGGATTCCAGGGACTGCTCCGACCGACTTGAGGAAATCGGTGATGCGCCGGTATCCGCTGACATGTGCTGCATTATAGAGACCGGCGCAGTCATGCGTCTTTCTGCCGCGTTCCTCGACGGCGGTTTCATCTCCGAAGACGAGCCCGGCGCCGCCTATGCCAAATTGCCCGAGATGCACGAGATGCCAGTCGGTCGGAGCGCCCTCGACCGAGCGATATTGGCACATGGGCGAGATCATCACGCGATTGCGCAGCGTCACGCCTCTTATGGTCAGCGGGCTCAGCAGGAGCGACGCCTCTCGCGCCGCGTTGGCCGCATTACCCGTATTGAGAGCGCCTTTCATTGCCGGACAACCACGTTTCGCGAGAGAATCGACAGTTCCGAAATCGGCCGCAGTCAGATCGGATTGATCGTTATCAGGCGCTCTTCGGTCATGTCGCGGATCGCGTAGCGCGGCCCCTCGTGACCGAAGCCGCTCGCCTTGACGCCGCCATAAGGCATAAGATCGACGCGGCTGCTCGACGTATCGTTGACATGCACCGTGCCCATGCGCAGGCGCCGGATCGCCTTGAGCGCCCGCGTCACATCATTCGTGAAAAGACCGCCGGACAGGCCGAAGGGTGTATCGTTGGCCAGCGAATAAGCCTCTTCGTCGTCGGAAAACGGTGCCAACGAAACGACGGGAGCGAAGATCTCGTCGCAGACGACCCGCATATGCGGATCGACGTTCTGAAGCACCGTCGGCTGAAGTACCGCGCCGTCACGCTTGCCGCCCGCGACCAGCGCGGCGCCCTGCGAAACCGCTTCCCGGATCCATCCTTCGGCGCGTTCCGCCTCGCGCTCGTCGATGAGCGGCCCGACAAAAGTGTCGGGGTCGCGGGGATCTCCGACCTTCAGCTTCCCGACGCGTTCGGCCAGCGCCGCCGCGAAGCGATCGGCGATCGAGCGATGCACCAGGATGCGCTGTACCGAGGTGCAGACCTGGCCAGCCTTGCGAAATGAGGCGTTGACGCATTTATCCGCCGCCACTTCCAATGCGGCGTCATTGAAAACGATGGTCGAGGAAATATTGCCCAATTCGAGCTGGGTGCGTCGCAGGCCGGCATGCTTCTGCACGATTTCGCCGACCTTGGTCGAACCGGTGAACGTATAGAAGCCGATGCGCTGGTCTTCGAGAAGCTGTTGACCGGTTTCGCCGCCGCTGCCTTGAACCATACCGAGAAGCCCCGCGGGCAGCCCTGCTTCGAGCAGGGCGTCGCAAAGCGCGATGGCGCTGAGCGGGGTATAGCTGGCCGGCTTCAACACCACCGCATTGCCGGCGGCCAGCGCCGGCGCGACCTTGTGCAGCACCGTGTTGAGCGGCGAATTGAACGGGGTGATCGCGCAGACCACGCCGATCGGCATCCGCATGGTGAAGGCGATGCGTTCCTCACGCTGACCGGGGGCGCCCTGGATCGGGACCAATTCGCCGGTGATGCGCTTGGCCTCTTCGGCGGAAAGAGCCACGGTCTGCATGGCGCGGTTGAAATCGCCCGTGCAGTCGGAGATGGTGAAGCCGGTTTCCGCGCGCATGTCCTCTATGATCTGCGCGCGTCTGCCCTCCAGGATTTGCGCCACGCGGGCGAGGATTTCATAGCGGCGGTATGGCGTTAGTACCTCGTTTGCGAAACTCTCCGCCGCGCTCGAAACCGCCTGCGCCACCTGTGCCTTGCTGGCGATGCCGACATTACGGACGACCTCGCCTGTGAACTTGTCGCGGACGGGAAAACTGGCCGATGTCTTGACCCATTCGCCAGCGATTAGATTGCCACTATGTTCCGCTGCCATCCCGGTATCCTCGATTACATATATGCCATTGTATGCAATAGTATCCCATTCGTAAAGGGGCTTGCGGATCGCTGCGATCGAGGCAGGGGATTGTTGCGCTCCTTTGCATGTCATAGTATACAAAGACGTTTGATAAGCCGCCGGAAGTTTTACATGCTTGAGCGACGGCTTCCTGCGGGCGAAAGGAAAACTCATGCGTGACACATTCGGCAATTCCTATCACGCGCGCGACATCGCTTCGGTCCTTCATCCGCAGACCAACGCCAAGACGCATTTGGAAGTGGGTCCCACCGTCATCGTTCGCGGAGAGGGCGTTCACGTCATCGACGACGAGGGTAACCGCTATCTCGACAGCGGCGCGGGACTCTGGTGCAATTCGATCGGCTATAGCAATGAGAGGGTGGCGAAGGTCGCCTTCGAGGCCCTCAGCAATCTGGCCTATTTCCCGATCTTCAAGCATCAGTCGCATCATGCGGTCATCGACCTGTCGGAAAAGCTCCTGTCGATGGCGCCCGTTCCGATGTCGAAGGTGATGCTGCAATGTTCCGGTTCCGAGGCGAACGACACCGCCGTCAAGATCGCCTGGTACTACTGGCACGCTCTCGGTAAGCCGGAGAAGCGCAAGATCATCACCCGCATGGGCAGCTATCACGGCTCGACCTGCGTCGCGATCAGCATGACCGGCAATCCCGCCTATCACCGTTCCTTCGGCTTGCCGTTCGAGGGGTTCCTGCACACCGACGCTCCCAACTATTATCGCAACGCCAGGCCCGGTGAGAGCGAGGAGCAGTTTTCCCAGCGTCTGGCGGATTCGCTGGAGGAAATGATCCTGCGGGAAGGACCGGAAACGGTGGCCGGATTCTGGGCCGATCCGGTACAGGGCAATGCCGGCGCGCTGCCGCCACCCGCCGGCTATTTCGACAAGATTCAGGCGGTGCTGCGCAAATACGACATACTGTTCGTCGCCGACGAGGTCATTTGCGGCTTCGGCAGAACCGGCAATGTATGGGGTTCGCAAACATTCGACATGCGGCCCGACATGATCACCTGCGCCAAGGGCCTTTCGGCGGCGATGCTGCCGATCTCGGCCGTGATGATCAACCAACGCATCTTCGACGTCCTCAAGGAGGAAAGCAACCGCAACGGCGCCTTCGTCCACGGCTATACCTATAGCGGCCACCCAGTCGCCTGCAGCGTCGCGCTCGAAGTGCAGCAGATCTATGAGGATCTGGGGCTGTTCGATCGGGTGCGATCGCTGGAAGCGCCGTTCATGGCCATGCTCTCCTCGCTTGCCGAACATCCGCTTGTCGGCAGTTTCTCCGGTTGCGGCCTGATGGGCGGAATCGAGATCGTTCGGGACAGACAGGCGCGGGACATTTTCCCACCCGAAGCCAGCATCGCGAGCCGCATCAGTACCGCGGCACACCGCCACGGCCTGATGATGCGCGTCTCGCCGACGCGCATCGCGTTTTCGCCGCCGCTGATCATCTCGGAAGCCGAGATCGCCGAAATAGGGAAAAAATGCCGGCTGGCGTTGGATGACGTGCTCACTGAAGGCGACGCGCCCGGCATCGCCTGAGACGCCATCATCCTCGGCCCCATTACCGTCTGCGACGGAAGCTTTCCCGGTCAGCCGCCGAATTGGAGCATCATGCGGATGCGTTGCGCCTCCCGGATATGGCGGCGCGCGGCCTCCTCCGCCCTGTCCGAATCCCGTGCCTTGATCGCATCGACGATTGCCGTGTGCTCGTGATATGCCGTCTCGTTCCTTCCGGGGGCGTTATAGGTGGTCTGGCGCAACAGCACCATGTAGTCCTGCGACTTGGTGAGGATATCGAGCAGATAGCGGTTATGTGCCATGCGGTAGATAGACTGATGAAAGCTCCGGTTGTGCTTAGATTGCTCTTCCGCTCCTCCCTCGAGATCCTTCTGCATCGCCAGAAGATCTTCGAGAAGCTGGATTTCTGCCGGTAATGCATGCTGGGAGGCAAACCGTGCGGCGGCGCCTTCGAGAACCTCGCGCATGGCGTAAAGTTCGATTGCCTGCTCGGCCGTCAGTTCCGCCACTATGGCGCCGCGGCTCGACACATAGGCTGCGAAACCTTCGCTTTCGAGCCGTTTGATCGCCTCGCGCACGGGCGTTCGGCTGACGCCGAGCAATGCCGCGAGTTCCACTTCGCGCAAGCGTTCGCCGGCACGAAGATCGCCGTTGACGATTCGCTGCCGCAACTCGCTATAAGCGGAATTACCCAGCGAACTGGGGGCATTCGGATTGACTGGCGTCAGTTTGAGAGGAGGGTTTGCCCCGAAG
>SCRB01000749.1 GCA_004299545.1 Rhizobiaceae bacterium | reverse complement strand
CCCAATGTCGCATGGAGCCATGCGAGGCGCTGCCGTAGCGTCAGGGCGGCCTCGCTCCATGGCAACAGATCGAGGCCCCGCTCGCGCGCAAGCGTGATGACGACCCTGTCCGCCTCTTCTCCCGAGGGCGGGGGAAGCGGCCGTTCGGAAAGAACGAGCGCGCCGAGCCGCTGGATTTCGCGGCGCCTTACCGCGTTCTTCACGGCGTCGAAACCGCTCAGGGTCTCGCGCTCGATGCGATCCCCCAGAGCCTGCCCAATCTCTCCCTCGCCGACGCGAACCGCCGAAGCGATGCGCGCATTCTGCGCACTTCCGCGGAGATCGGCGACGACGAGAAACTTCTCCTTTGCCAGGGCATCCGTTTCGTCGATGACGGCGCCGCTGCCATTGGCGAGCACGTAACGGCCGGGGGCGCCGCGCGCCATCGCCACCCTGTCCGGCCAGGCATGGAGCAGAAGTTCGCCGGCAGACGGCGGCGAATCGGATCCTGCCTGCGTTTTATGTGTCGCGCGCGCCAGGTTGGCCGCGAGCTTGCGAGCGGCCGTGGCACGCGGCGAACGGTCCCGCCGAAAGTGCGACAACCGGACTTCGAGGTCGATCGCATCGCCACCCAGGCCGCGCTCCGTCATGAGGACTGCAAGTTCCGCAGCCTCGTCTCCATATCCCTTCCGCGCGCCCTCCACGACCATATGCGCCAGGCGCGCCGGCACGGCGAGGCGGCGCATGGCCAACCCTTCTTCGGTGATGCGGCCATCCGCGCCGATGGCGTCAAGCGCGCGCAGAAGCCGGCGCGCTTCCGCCAGTGCCGGGGCAGGCGGCGGATCGAGAAAGGCAAGGCGAGACGGCTCCGTCACGCCAAAAGCCGCGCAATCGAGGACGAGGCCGGAAAGATCGGCCTCGGCGATCTCCGGCGGGCTGAAAGGCAAAAGTGCGTTCGTCTGTTCGGCACGCCAGAGCCTGATCGCGACGCCCGGCCCGGTTCGTCCCGCCCGGCCAGCGCGCTGGTCGGCCGACGCACGCGAGACGCGCACCGTTTCGAGCCGCGTCAGGCCGCTCGAAGGCTCGTATCGCGGCTGCCTCGCCAGGCCGCTGTCGATGACGATGCGCACGCCCTCTATGGTGATCGACGTCTCCGCGATCGATGTCGCCAGCACGACCTTGCGCTTTCCGGGTAGAGCAGGCGCGATCGCCCGGTCCTGCGCCTTGCCGTCGAGCGCTCCATAGAGGGGGGCAATGTCGATATGGTCCGGCACCGCGCCCGTCAGCATTTCGGCCGTCCGCAGGATTTCGCGCTGCCCCGGCAGAAAGGCAAGAATGCTCCCGCCCTCGCCGGCAATGGCGCGCCGTATCGCCCCCGCCATCGCCTTTTCCACCGGCTCTCCCGGCGCACGCTCCTCATGGCGGATCGCGACGGGAAAGCTGCGGCCCAGGCTCTCGATGACCGGGGCACCCCCGAGCAGCCTGGCGACGCGCGCGCCGTCGAGCGTGGCCGACATGACGAGCAGCCTGAGGTCGGGCCGCAAGGCGCCCTTTACATCGAGCGCAAGGGCCAGTCCGAAATCGGCATCCAGGGAGCGTTCGTGGAACTCGTCGAAGATAACC
>SCRB01000748.1 GCA_004299545.1 Rhizobiaceae bacterium | reverse complement strand
CCCGCCGCAGGCGAGCGCGGACGACGACCACGCTAGCGATGGCGGGCCCGCCATCGCTTCGGCGCCGGAGATCGAGACGGTCGATGTTCCGGAACCGGCGGTTGCGATCGCGGACGATCTCGATATACCGGCCCCGCCGATGGAGGAGGCGCCTCCGCCCGCACCGGCCTTTGACGACCTCGACAACGAGTTCGTCGCCGCTTTCTCGGACATGCGGCCCAAGGGGCAGGCGGCGGTTCCGACCGCATCGGATCAGGACGCCGAACTGACGGCCAGGATCGAGGAGCTTTTCTCGGCCGAGGAGTTCGATCTTTCCGAGCAGGCGCCCGTGACGGCGATGGCGGCGAGTGCGAGTGTAGCGGCTGCGGCTTCCTCGGAGGGACGGCACGAGCAAGAGGCCTACGCCTTCGGAAACGATTATTACGACGCCCAGCCGGCCTATGCCGATATCCCCGAGGAACCTGCGGCCTATCCCCCCTCGCGGCTTATAGCTGTACGCGACAGAAGGGGACCGCTGGTGGCTGCCGTCATCGGTTGCGTCGTCATTGCCGGAGCGGCGGGAGCCTTTGCCTACTCTCATTATTCGGCGAAGGAAAGCGGCCCTGTCCTGCTCAAGGCGGATGCGCGTCCGGTCAAGATGAAGCCGAAACATCCCGGCGGCATCACGGTGCCGAACCAGGACAACCAGGTCTACAGACGGGTGGCGGACGGCGATGTTCCGGCACCGGTCGAACAGCAGAAGCTGGTCACTTCGGTGGAAAAGCCGGTTGACCTGAGCACGAGCGCGAAAAGCGCCGCGCCTTCGGGCGCATCGGCTTCGGCCCTTCCGGGCGTCGAGATGCCGAACATACCCAAGGCCAGCAGTCAGGAAATCGCGGCGCTCGCCAAAGCGGCCGCCGACCAGCCGCAGAAGAACCAGGACCGTGTCCCGGCTTCCCGCGCGGTTGGCGCCGACACCAGCCGCGCTGACGACGTGATCGCTGTCGAGCCGCGGAAGGTCCGCACGATGATCGTCAAGCCCGACGGAACGATGGTGCCGACACCGATGCCGGCTGCCACGGAAGCGGCAGCGCCGAAGAGTGTGGCAAGCGCCGCGCTTGAGGAACCCGCCGCGAAAGTGCTGCCTGGCGTGAAATCGGAGGCGGCGGCAGAACATTTGCAAAGACCAGCACCTCAGGCCGGTAATGGCGCCGTCGTGACACCGCGACATGTGGAGGTTGCGCCTTCGCGGCCGGCCGAACAGCCGGTGACCATCAAGGAACCGGCCCGCGACGAGAAGGTTGCTTCCGTGAAGGCCGAGCCTGCTCATCCCGCGACGGCAGCGGCGTCGGGCTGGGCGATGCAGATTGCCTCGCAGCCGAGTGCCGCGGCGGCGCAGACGAACTATCAACGTCTTGCGCATCGCTATGGTAGCGTCCTCGGTGGTCATGGCGTCGATATCGTCAAGGCTGAAATCGCCGGCAAGGGAACCTATTACCGCGTTCGGGTCCCGGCCTCGTCGCGGGAAGAGGCGATCGCGCTATGCACCAAATACAAGGCGGCCGGAGGAAACTGCTTCGTCTCCAGATAGACGCCGTCCCGCTGTTCGGTTGCGAGCCGCCGGTCGCAAGACCGGCGGTTTTGCTTTTGGACGGCCGAGGGCGCGGGATGGGG
>SCRB01000747.1 GCA_004299545.1 Rhizobiaceae bacterium | reverse complement strand
GTCGGACTGGAAGACCTACCTGCGCTGGCATGTGATCCACTACTCCGCCCCCTTCCTTTCGACTCCGTTCGTCAATGCCCATTTCGATTTTTACGGCAAGACGCTCACCGGCCAGGCGCAGCTCTCGCCTCGCTGGAAGCGATGCGTCCGCTACACCGACGGCGACCTCGGCGAAGCGCTGGGACAGCTCTATGTGAAGGCCGTCTTCGGTCCCGATGCCAGGCAGCGCACGCATCAAATGGTGCTGGATCTCGAGCGCGCCCTCTCCACCGACATCAACCAGCTCACCTGGATGACGTCGGCCACCAAGAGTCAGGCGCAGGTCAAGCTGCAGGCCATCGTCAACAAGATTGGATATCCCGACAAGTGGCGCGACTACAGCTCGGTCGTGGTCAAGCGCGATGACCTGCTGGGGAATGACCTGCGCGCCAATGTCTTTGAAGTCCATCGCGAACTGAACAAGATCGGGCGTCCCGTGGACCGCACCGAGTGGGGCATGACGCCTCCTACGGTCAACGCCTACTACAACCCGCAGATGAACGAAATCGTCTTCCCGGCCGGCATCCTGCAGCCGCCCTTCTTCGATAACCAACTGGACGACGCCGTCAACTTCGGCGGTATCGGCGCCGTCATCGGTCACGAACTGACCCACGGCTTCGATGACGAGGGCCGTCAGTTCGGTCCGCATGGCAACCTGCACGACTGGTGGACCAAGGCTGACAGCGACGCCTTTGAAACCCGCGTCGCCTGCATCGTGCACGAGTACTCGCAGTTCCTCGCGACCGATGACATCCACCTCAACGGCAAGCTGACGCTGGGCGAAAATACCGCCGACAATGGCGGCCTGCGCATCGCCTACATGGCGCTGATGAATCAGATCGCCGGCAAGCCGCAGCCGAAGCTCGACGGGCTGACGCCGGAGCAGCGCTTCTTCCTCTCCTGGGGACAGATCTGGTGCGAGAATCGCCGTCCGGCGTTTGCCCGCATGCTGGCCACGGTGGATTCGCACTCTCCCGGTAAGGACCGCGTCAACGGCGTGGTGTCGAACATGCCCGAGTTCCAGAAGGCGTTCCACTGCAGCGAGAACGCTCCCATGGTGCTGGGCACGAAGGCCTGTCACGTGTGGTAAGCGGCCGTGCCCCATCGGCGCAGGAGGTTGCCTCGCCTTGACAGGGAGGACTTGAAAAGCAGCTGCGGCCTTATGGCCGTGGCTGTATTTTCATGGCCCACATAGAAAATCCGCCGCCAAAAAACGCCACCCCGGCATGCGTTCTGCCCCGGCTGTGGTATAGTTAATTCCGTGGAGAGCACTGGCCGGCGCAATCCACTCCCATCGCCAAGCCTTTCTCCAAAGGCGCCATCTATGTGGGCCGCTAGCTCAACTGGCAGAGCAACTGACTCTTAATCAGTAGGTTGAAGGTTCGATTCCTTCGCGGCTCACCACTACAAAGCCTTAAAAATCAACTACTTGCGTCGGATAGGAACGACCGTGCCGTTAGCGGCTTGGTCGCAATTTCGTACGACCCTGGTCGCCTCGAATTTTGTCATGGCGTCCCTGATCGCCCGGGCCTGCGGGTGGACATACCGCTGCGTCGTGGTGATGGAGCGGTGGCCGGCAATCGCCTGCAGGGTGAACGTATCCATACCACTCTCCCCCATGCGGGTGAGCGCGGTATGCCGCAGCGAGTGAATGACGAACTCGCCGGGCAGCTTGAGATCGATGCGGATTTCCCGGTGCCAGCGGTCGAGGCACCAGAGCGTAGGCGCCTCGCTGAAGAGGCGATGGTCCGCGCCCAGGCGTGGCTTGACGATCGCCATGGCCTTGACGGTCAGTGGCACGCTACGAGCCTTGCCGCTCTTGGCATTGACTGGCCGTACCGTCACGACGCCCGCGCGAATGTCGCGGCATTCGAGAGTCAGGACCTCCGTGACTCGCAATCCAGTCTCGAGAATCAGAATCGCAATGTCGGCGAGGACGCCTTTCCCGTCAGCACGAAGCGCGGCGATGTAGCGGTCTTCGTCCGCCTCGGACAGCACGAACTCACGCTGGCGTTCACCGTTAAGCAGCTCAATGCGCGGATCGGCCGCAGGTATTCCCGACTGGCGCGCGAAGGACAGGATGCGCCGGATTGTCGCCAGTGCTCTATTCACGGTTGCGGGGCTGACCTTTTTGGCGCGGTGCAGTGCGAATGCCCGGACCGCCTTGGTGTCGATCTCCGTGAGTCGAGCAGTCTTCAACGTCGGCACCTCCAGCAGCCGGCGGCATTGTTCCCCGTAGAAAGTCGCCGTCTTTGTCTTGCGCGTTCGTGTGACGTGAGCCAGGAACGTCGGGATAAAGTCCTCAAGTCTCGGCGCTTTCTCCGGAATCACGATTCCGACCGCGCTTTGCGCGAGATTGATTCGCAGCGTCCGTTCGATATTCTCCGCAGCTTTTTTGTTCCGCGTCTTCGTCGACGCCTTGAACTGGCGTCCCTGAAACATGAAGCGGTAGTACCAGTAATCGCTGCGTTTGGGCTTGAACACCGACATGCCGCCCATCGTAGCAAGTCACTCTCTCCCACGCCACGGAAACATTGTGTGACAAGTCGCGCCCTCTGCCGGGAGGTGTCCCATGACTGACAAACTGACCCCCGAACAGAAGCGGGCTATCCGGGAGGCGAAAGAAAGCAACGGAAGACTCTGGGGGACTTCATCCCGCATCGTTGACGAACTACGCAACAAAGGACTTTGCAAGCCAGACCCGGTCTTGGATGACGTGTTTTGTCTGACCGGAGAGGGAGAGGCCGTGGAGGTGGAGGATGAGTG
>SCRB01000746.1 GCA_004299545.1 Rhizobiaceae bacterium | reverse complement strand
GCCCAGGACGCGAGCGCCCTGACGGCCAGCGTCGCGAATGGTCTCTGAGACGCGGATGGCATCGGCCTCCCGGATCAGAGGACCCATGGTCGTGCCGTCCTTCAGTGGGTCGCCAAGCACGAATTCGTCGAGCTTGCCGGCGAGTTTGCCGACGATCTCCTCATAGAGCCGTTTATGGACAAAGACCCGTTGCGTCGAAACGCAGGTCTGGCCAGCCATCCCGTAACCGGCATTGAGAAGGCCGTTGACGACATTATCGACGCTGGCGTCGTCCATGACCACCACGGGGCTGTTGCCCCCCAGTTCCATGGTCACTCTTTTAAGCCCCGCCTGGCGGCAGATTTCTTCGCCGACGGCGTAGCTGCCGGTGAAGGTGATCTTTCGGATGCGCTTGTCGGGACACAGCATCGTGCCAAGCATACCGCCAGATCCGCTCAGATACTGGATCGCCTGCGGCGGCAGTCCGGCGTCGAGGAACGCCTGAACCAGATGCGCCGTCGCAAGGGGCGTATCGGAAGCGGATTTCAGGATAACGGCGTTGCCCCCGGCAAAGGCCGGTCCGATCTTGTGGCAGGCAAGATTGACCGGCACGTTGAACGGCGTGATGGCGAGTACGATGCCGCAGGGTATCCGGAACGTGAAGCCGAATTTCTTTTCGATGCCCGGAACGCTGCGCGCGGTGAGGGGCAGGACTTCGCCGTAGATTTCGCGACCGGCATCGGCCGAGGCGAACAGGGTCATCGCCGCGCGGCCGACCTCTCCCCTCGCCTCCCCTATCGTCTTGCCGTTCTCTTGCGTGATGAGCTCGGCGATCGTCTCCTTGCGCTCCAGTAGGAGTTCGCCCGCCTTCTGGATGATCTCGCTGCGCTTGTAGTAAGGCATGTCTTCCATGACGCGGGCACCCTCTTCAGCGCTCCGCACCGCGTCTTCGACATCGGCCGCGTCGGCCAAGGGGACATCATCAACAACGGACTGGTCATAGGGATTGAAGATGGGCGCACGCGATTTGCCGTCGCGCCATTCGCCGGCGATGAACATTCTCATGGGTTTCTTCTCTTCACTTCACGGGTACGGTCAAAGGCGTCTCTTCAGCAGACGCTGTAGCGCTCGAGTATTTCCTCGTTGATGTCGATACCGATGCCCGGCCGATCGGGGCTCGGAGCATGCAGGAAGCCATCCTCAAAAACGTCATACGGGTCCTTCAGCAGGTCGTGCCGCAGCGGGTTGTGATCCTCCTTCGACCAGTCGGAACGCATGACTTCAAATGTGAGGAGATTGGGCAGGGCCGTGGCAATGTGCAGGGACACCGCCAGGCAAAGGGCCGAACAACTTCCAGTGTGCGGTGCATAAGGGAGATGGAAGGCCTGCGTCATATGCGCGATCTTCGCGATCTCGGTCAGGCCTCCTACCCTGCATGGGTTCGGTTGCACGACGTCGATACAGCGTTCGGCGAACATGTTGGCGAAGTCGAAGCGGGTGAAGGAACTCTCGCCCCAGGCAATGGATATATCGAGATGATCAGCGAGATATTTGTAGCCGTAGATGTTATCGGGGCTGATCGGCTCCTCAAACCAGTAGATGCCGTTCTTTTCCAACTCGCGGCCGACGCGAAGCGCCACCTTGTAGTCTTCGTGATAGGCGCAGTTTGCGTCGACTGTAAGGACGATATCGTCTCCGACGGCCTTGCGAATGTCTTCGACAAGCTTGAGATCCCTGATATAGCCGGCCGGGTTTTTGCCGAGCTTGATCTTCATGGCCTTGAAGCCGAGGTCGAGGAATTGCTGCGCGGTTTCCAGCACGATGCTTTTCTCGCGCATCCGCAGGCTGGACGCATAGGAGGGGATGAGATCGCGCTGGCGCCCACCCAGAAACATGTATAGCGGCTGGCCATACGCCTTCGCCCGCAGGTCCCAAAGCGCGATGTCGATGCCGCTGAGTGCTTCGATGAAAAAGCCGCGATTGTGGCCGCGATTCATCATGGCGGCATACATGATCTCCCAAGTATGCTCCGGCTGGAGGGGGTCCGTCCCGATCACCACCGGAGTGATCTCTTCGATGATCTTCTTCAGGGCGGCAGGCGCGAAACGCGTCATGCACTCCCCGTATCCAGTCAGCCCTTCGTCGGTGGTGATACGAACAATGGTGGCGCGGTAACCGCCGAAGACGATGTGCTGAACCTTGTCCGCATGAGGTATGCTGACCGGCGCGTCGATCGGTTTCGAAAGCGGTACGAACAGCGGGAAGACTTCAACCTTGGTGACTTTCATTCGCATTCTCTTGGGCTGACCGGAAATGACATTACTATATTGGTTCTATAATAGAACCATATGAAACTCATCGTCAAGCTCGCCGGAAGCGCACGATGCCTGACATTTAACTATTTGATATAGCAGTATATATTTCCTATATCCTATCTCAGGTGCAAAGTGTCGCATCGTCTATAGGATCATAATTTATACCAAATATGGAAGCAGACGGTCAATATCGATGCGTTGTCCCATTCAGGAGGCAACTATGCGGGCGAGGTGACGGAGCGGCGAAAGAGAAGGTCGTTTCGACCGGCCCAGCGAGAGGCGAGGGTGTTCAGTCCCGCCGAGAAGAAGGCGGCGTCGCCGAAGTTGGTCGTGACTGCCGTAGTGAAAGCGGTTGCGCGGGGCGGCTTTGATGGTG
>SCRB01000745.1 GCA_004299545.1 Rhizobiaceae bacterium | reverse complement strand
GAAAAGACCAATCGTCCGCCGGGGCGCACATAACCCGCCGCCCTACCGAGCAGTTCACGCTGAAGGCCGGCGAGCTTGGAAATATCCTCCTCGGTCTTCGTCCACGGAATGTCGGGATGCCGGCGCACCGTCCCGGTGGACGAGCACGGCGCGTCGAGCAGTACGGCGTCGAAAGGTTCCGCCGGCTGGTACGAGCGGATATCCGCTGCGATGGTGTCTGCCTTGAGGCCAAGGCGTCCCAGATTGTCGTGTAGGCGTTTCAGCCGGTTTGCCGAAATGTCGAGCGCCGTGACCGACGCGCCGCCGAGCACCAATTGTGCCGTCTTGCCGCCGGGCGCCGCGCAAAGGTCGGCGACCTTCAGGCCGCTGATGTCGCCAAGGAGTTTGGCGGGCAGCGCGGCGGCGGCGTCCTGGACCCACCACGCGCCTTCCGTGAAACCCAGCAGTTCCGGAACCGAGGACTGCAATCGGGCAAGACGAACGGAGCCGGTCGGGAGGATACGGCCGCCGAGTTTTTCCGCCCAGCCCTCGGCATCCGACCTGACCGAGAAGTCGGTCGGCGTCTCGTGCCTGTGCATGGACAGGATCGCCGCCGCCCGCTCGGCGCCATAAGCGCCCGCGAGGCGCTCGGCAAACCAGTCCGGCGCATCTACCGTTTCACGCAGGACCTGCGGCAGAACGGCCTTGCCACGGGCGACGTTGCGCAGAAGCGCGTTGACGAGGCCGGCAAAGCGGACGGTTCGCGGATCGGACTTGGCACAGGCGACCGCCAGATCGACCGCTGCACTGTCGGGAATATCGAGGAACAGAATCTGGACGGCGCCGACATGGAGGACATGCGCCAGGCTGTGCGCATTGGCGGGCAGAGGCCGTTCGAGATGGTGCGCGATCATCTTGCCGATCGTGACCCGGTAGCGAAGCGCCGTCACCACTATGGCGCGCACCAATGCCCGGTCGCGCCCGTCGAGCGCCATGAATTGGGGATGGCCGTGCTCGGGATCGGTTAGCGCATCGAGCGACGTGCGGGCATCGACAATCGCCGCCAGAAGCCGGACCGCCGTCTTTCGCGACGCCAGTCCGGGCGTTTCTTGCTGTGGGGATGAAAGTTTACGGTGCCTTTTCCCTCGGTCGCGCGCGGCGTCCATCAGGACCAGGGCCCCCTGGCGAGACCTTTCGGTCCGGACGGGCTGCGGCGCCACGGGGTACCTTGCGCACGTTCCCAAGGCCCTTGTGTTCCTGACGCCGGCTGCTCTTCGGAAGGAAGGGTGGTGGCGATCTCATGCCGCGTGGCACCTCCTTTTTGCGAAGCCATGGCTTCGAGCGCGGCGATGCGGTTTTCGGTGTCGGGATGGGTCGAGAAGAGATTGTCCATCCGCTGGCCCGACAGGGGATTGATGATGAAAAGGTGCGCCGTCGCGGGATTGCGTTCCGCCTGCATGTTCGGAACGGTTTCAGCCGCCTGCGCGATCTTCCTGAGCGCTGATGCCAGCCACAACGGATTGCCGCAGATTTCCGCCCCACGCTTGTCGGCGGAATATTCGCGCGTACGGCTGATCGCCATCTGCACCAGCATTGCGGCGAGCGGCGCCACGATCATCGCCATCAGAACGCCGACAAAGCCGAACGGATTGTTGTTGTCGCGGCTGCCGCCGAAGAAGAAGGCGAAATTGCCGAGCATGGAGATGGCGCCGGCAAGCGTCGCCGTTATGGTCATGGTCAGCGTGTCGCGATGCTGGACATGGGAAAGCTCGTGCGCCATCACGCCGGCCAGTTCCTCGTGCGAGAGGCGCTGGAGAAGGCCCGTCGAGGCCGCGACAGCCGCGTTCTGCGGATTGCGGCCGGTGGCGAAGGCATTGGGCTGCGGGCTGTCGATGACGAAGACGCGCGGCATCGGCAGTCCCGCATGCGCGGCCAGTTGTTTCACGATGCCGTAGTAATCCGGCGCGCTCCGTTCATCCACCTCTCTGGCGCCATACATGGACAGCACCATCTTGTCGGCATTCCAGTAGCTGAACAGGTTCATCCCTGCCGCCAGAACGAAGGCGATCACCATTCCGGCCGACCCGCCGATCAGGTAGCCGACCGCCATGAACAGGGCGGTCATGAAGGCAAGCAGCATCGCCGTTCTAATGGTGTTCATCATCGCTCCTGACGCGGAACCGGGCAGATGGTGTCGCTCCCGGCGAAATTTTCCTATATGATGGGGAACAGCGCATACGCTTTCAATAACGACGCCAGGCAAAGCAATGGAAACCACACCGCACGCCGAAATTGCGACAGAAAGCGGGGAAAAGCGAGCATTACCCCCCGCAGCGGAGCGCGCACTTGCCGAGGCCGAGGCAAGGCGGGCGGACTACCGCCGCAAGGAAGCCGCTCTCCCTCGCGAAATCGGCGGCAGGGGCGGCAACGAACCGGTCCGCTACGGCGATTGGGAAGTGAAGGGCCTTACAGCCGATTTCTGAGGCGAATCCCACCAGGGCGACGGCCGAAATCGCTTGAACGACTCAATAAATAGGAA
>SCRB01000744.1 GCA_004299545.1 Rhizobiaceae bacterium | reverse complement strand
ATGAAGGCGTCTATGCTGAAACGCTTCTATGACGAGGTATCGGTCGCACCCGCCGGTGACGGCTATGCGATCCATCTTGACGGAAAGCCGGTTCGCACGCCGGCAAAGGCCGTGATCGTCCTGCCCAGCGAAGCGGCCGCGCAATTGGTGGCCGGGGAGTTCAGCGCTCAGGAAGAGATCATCAATCTGCCGACAATGCCGGTGTTGCGGCTCGTGAACACCGCGATCGACGGTGTCGCGTCCGAAGTGGATGCCGTGGCGGAAGACATTTTGCGCTTTTCGTCGAGCGATCTCCTCTGCTATCGCGCGGACGTGCCGCAGGGGCTGGTCGAGCGACAGTCGAAGGCATGGGACCCGGTTCTCGACTGGGCACGGGATGTGCTCGGCGCGCGTTTCATCCTCGCCGAGGGCGTGATCCACGTCGATCAGCCGCGCGAGGCGATTAGCGCTGTGTCGCTGCATCTGCGCAGGAAGAAGGAGCCGCTCAGGCTCGCGGCGCTCCATCTGATGACATCGCTTACCGGCTCCGCCCTCCTGGCGCTGGCGGTGGAGGAAGGCGCGCTCGACGCCGAGGAGGCATGGGCGGCGGCGCATGTCGACGAGGACTGGAACATCGCACAATGGGGCGAAGATGCGGAGGCTGCTGCCCGGCGGGCGGCGCGCAAGCGGGACATGATGGCGGCCGTGGCTTTGATCGAGGCGCTTTCCGGGTCTGCATAGGGCCAAAGCGCGCGCCGGACGGCTTGCCCCACGGTAACCGACCAGGCGAATTAGCGGGAGAAGCTCTCGATCTCCGCCAGGATACCCCCGGCAACGCGAATTCCTTCCTTCCGCGCGCGGGAACGGGCATCGCCCTTGCCGAGACCCGGTATATGAACGCTGTGGTCCACCGCCAGGCGTTCCAGTTGGACCCTCATCCTCTCCGCGAAATCGGGAGCGAAGAGGGTAGGTGCGATGGCGAGCACGAAAAGGCCCGTAGCCGGGCTTTCGCCTCCCTTGTTGAAAGGCGGCGCATCGAGCGACCAGTTGGCGCCCGAAAGCCCCGCCGCCAGAACCTCGACCATCAGCGCGATATTGGCGCCGCGCTCGCCGCCGAAGGCCACTAGCACGCCGTCGAGCGCTGCTTTGGCATCGGTTGTCGGATTGCCTTCGGCATCGAGTGCCCAGCCTTCCGGTAGCGGACGCCCTTCCGCCGCCGCCTTCCTGATCGAGACAAAGGCGGTCGCGCTCGACGCCTGGTCGATCAGAAGCGGTGGCCCTCCGGCCTGCGGAGCGGCAAACGCCATCGGGTTGGTGCAGAACACGCGGGACCGGCCGCCCGATCCGGCGAGCAAGGCCGGACCGTTGGTAGCGGCGAAGGCGACGAGCCCCTCGTCCGCGAGGCGAAACGCGAAATAGCCGAGTGAGCCGCATGTGTAAGCGCCGCGCTGGCTGAAGAGCGACAGGCCGAATTGCCTCGCGGTCTCGACGATATCGCCGAAGGCGCGGTCGAAGCCGGTATGGGCGGCCCCGCCTTTGGCGTCGGAGAGGATGACGGCGGGTGCTGGCCGGGAGATATCCGGCGCCGCGTCGCCCTTTATCCGCCCGGCCTTCAGCGCTTCGAGGTAGTCGATGAAATGCGCGAGGCCGACATTCGGCATTCCCTCCGCTTCGGCCGCCACGGCCGAGCGCGCCAGCGCTACGGCGGTTTCCCGGCTTGCTCCGCAAGCCATGGCCGCGCGGACGCAAAGCGCCTCGGCCTCATTCATCGAGAGGTGGCGCGATGTGGTGGAGGAGGTCATGACCGAGACTCCTGTCGCTGTGATTGTTCGTGGCTGCGTCCTGCCTGTCAGGGATAAGCGCTTAGGGGTCTGTTCGCCAAGCCGCAAACAGCGGAAGGAAGCGGGTTTGACTTTTACGTAAACGCGGTAAGAAATGACCGCTGGAGCCTGATGCGATTACGTTGAATCGCAATATGCTCTTATCTCTTTGTTCGAGCGTGATCTTTTCGGAAAATTGGTGCCCGCTTTTCCGGATCATGCTCTCAATTCAATCCCGGAGCGGAAGCATGCGCGAATATTATTCGATCACCGAACTGACGCGCGAATTCGAGATATCCACCCGGACGCTCCGCTTCTATGAGGACGAGGGGCTGATCAAGCCGGTGCGGCGCGGCAGGACGCGGCTTTTCCGCTCATCCGACCGCCAGCTCGTCCGCCAGATCCTGCGCGGCAAGAGGCTCGGTTTTTCGATCGCCGAGATCCGTGAGATCATCCTGATGTACAAGGAGCCGCCTGGCGAGGCGGGGCAACTCAGGCTGATGATCAAGCGCATCGAGGAAAAGCGGGAAAACCTGCGGCAGAAACGGCGCGACCTGGAAGAGACGCTGGCGGAACTCGACCGCGCGGAGGACGCGTGCGTCGAACGACTGGCGGAACTTGGCGTCAAGACCTGACGGCTTCCGCGCTTTTCTACAGCCAGCGCCTGACCCGTTGCTTGTAGTCGCGATAGCGCTTGCCGAAGCGGATATCGAGGTGCCTTTCCTCTCCCTCTATGGCCATTTTCTGTGTCAGGAAGCCGGCGACGACAGACAGGATCAGGAACCACAGGCTGCCGACAATCAGGCCGATGCCGATCATCACCAGGCTGTTGGCGAGATAGATCGGGTTGCGCGTGATGCCGAACGGTCCGTCCGTGACGAGATGTTCGGAGGGGCGGTCGGGGCGGATCGTCGTCTTGTTGCGCTTCAGCGTCCGTATCGCCGTCACGCCCATGGCGATGGCAGCCAGGACAAGCCCGATGCCGGTAATGAAGAGCATGTCCGACAGCGGTTCTGTTATCCAGGGGAGTGGCACGAGATATCGGAGGATGATCGCAAGCGCGATTGCGGAAAC
>SCRB01000743.1 GCA_004299545.1 Rhizobiaceae bacterium | reverse complement strand
AAGGCGAGAAGGCCGGGATAGAGGGCGCCATCCACCGTCACATCGTCTTCAACGGTCAGCCCGGCGTCGAGTTTGCGGTCAAGAATGGCCTGCCAGGCCTTGCGGTGCGACAGGAAGCATCCGATCTCGGTCGGCCGCAGCGCGAACGGATAATGCGGTCTGTGGAGGTGGCGCCGGTAAACGGCGGCGATTTCCTCTTGCGAGAGTGTATTCCCGTCCACCGCATGGATGATGCCGGCCGGCATTTGCAATTGCGTCAGAAGTTTCTCGACCTGCGGCCGGCGCTGGTCAGCGCGCGCGAGGTGGATGATAAAGGCCTCAACCATCTTCATGGCTTGGCCCATACGGATTGATAAACACGCTCTATACCCGCCGCCTCACGCTCCAGCGGGAACTTCGCGCGCACCGTGGCGAGGCCATTCCCGCCGTGCATGGCAGCAAGCGAAGGGTCGGCAAGATAAAGGCGGATCGCCTCGGTAAGAGCCGTGCCGTCGCCTGCCGGCACCACCGCCCCGGTCTCGCCTTCAACGATCATCTCGCCATAGGCCCCTGCGTCGCTGGCGACCACAGCCGTAGCCGATGCCATGGCTTCCAGCGGCGTCAAGCCGAAACCTTCGTTGCGGGAAGGCGCCACGTAAAGCGACAGGCGCCGGTACCAGACCTTGATGTCCGGCACCTCACCCAGAAAGACGATGCGTTCCGACAATCCGGCCTCGGCAACCCGCTTCTTCAGCTTCTCCGCAAAAACCTTGTGCTCGGCCGTCACGCGCCCGGTGACGATTGCGGTCCATTCCGGAAAGCGGGGAAGAAGCGCGATCATCGCTTCGACAAAGAGGTCCGTGCCCTTCTGGTGGCGGATTCGCCCGCAACAGCCGACGGCGTATCGTCCGGGCAGGCCCGACGCTGAAAAATCGTCCTCCGGCGAACTAGGCGGATGGAAGGCCTCCAGGTCGATCCCGTGCATGACCACCGAATGCGGCACTTCCAAAAAGCGGGCGGAGCGCTCGCTGGTCGCGATGACACCGTCCATGCGGCGGATGAGCCATTTGGTGAAGGGCTGATGCTGGCGCTGCGCGGCGGAGGTGAAAACGAGCCGAAGCGGCGCACGAAGCACGGATTTGATGAGCACGCCGATTATCATCTCGATGTTGCGGCGCGCATGCCAGATACGGCGCCGACCGGAAGCCGGGCGGTGAAGAAGCGTGGGGAGCTGCCACCAGTGCATCTTCGGCAATGTGCCGGGCAAGCCCGGCCCGAGGGTGGCGATGCGAAGCGTTCGCGCCTGTACCGGCACGAGCTGGATGATCGTGCTGGTCACGCCCGACAGGCGCCATTTCATGTTGGGCGCGACGATCTCGATATCCGACATGTCCACCACATCCGGCTTCGCCCCCATCGGGAAATATCTTCAAAAGATCAGAGGTAGCTGACCTTGACGATCTCGTAGCCGCGGGCGCCCCCGGGCGCGTTGACCTCGATCGCCTCACCGACGGCCTTTCCGATCAGCGCACGCGCGATCGGCGAGGAAATGGAGATGCGTCCCGCCTTCACATCGGCTTCCTGATCGCCGACGATCTGATAGGTCTTTTCCTCATCCGTATCCTCGTCGACCAGCTTGACGGTCGCGCCAAACTTGACCGTGTTGCCGGAAAGCTTGGAAACGTCGATGACTTCAGCGCGGGCGACCAGATCCTCCAGGTCGCCGATACGGCCCTCATTCAGGCTCTGCGCTTCCTTGGCCGCGTGATATTCGGCATTTTCGGAGAGGTCGCCATGTGCGCGCGCCTCGGAGATCGCCTCGATGATTCTCGGGCGTTCTCCCTGTTGGCGCCAGCGCAGTTCTTCCTTCAGAGCCTCGTGTCCGCCTGCGGTCATCGGGACTTTGTTCATTGCCATCGGCCTTCTTACCTCGTCCT
Organism: Rhizobiaceae bacterium; assembly: GCA_004299545.1. Lineage (GTDB taxonomy): Bacteria > Pseudomonadota > Alphaproteobacteria > Rhizobiales > Rhizobiaceae > Mesorhizobium_L. Next base: position 1,335 of record SCRB01000743.1, on the reverse strand, counting down.
GGCGCTGCCCCGCCTTGCCGGCGGGCAAAAAGAAAACGGTCCGAGAGCCGAGGCAAACGGAGCCGCTTCACCTGAATTCAAAACACAATATAGCAATTAGCTGGCGTTTTTCACGTCCATTTTTTTTCGGTGGAAAGGTCCGTCCCGCCTCGGCGTTGCGGGGGCCGAAATATAGCTTGCGCCGCGCCATTGCGCGAATCCCGTCGGAGAAGGTGGCTTGCCGCTTTTTCACGACGTTCTACATATCCCGCTTGCTCTATGGAGCACACGGAAATGAACAGGCTTTTCCTGGCAGGGCTCTTTACCCTGACTGCATCCCTGATCGCCCTCGCCCCGGTTGCCGCCGACACCGCGGAAGCACGCGTATTCTCCACGGAACGCGTCCGTGTGAAGGCCGAGATTCTTGCCGAAGGCCTCGTCCACCCCTGGGGCATGGCTTTCCTGCCCGACGGCGGCGTCCTCGTGACGGAACGGCCGGGCAGGCTGCGCATTTTCGCGGGAGGCCGGCTTTCCCCCGCCATTCCGGGCGTTCCGAAAGTCTATGCCCATGGCCAGGGCGGCCTGCTCGATGTCGCGCTGGCGAAGGATTTCGCCACAAGCGGAACGATCTTCCTGTCTTTCGCCCAACCCGGCCCCGATGGCGCGGGAACGGCGGTCGCGCGCGCCAGACTCGTGCGGGATGGCGGTCGCGCGGCGCATCTTGAAGACATCAAGATCATCTTCTCGATGCGCCGGAAAACCGGCAACCGCCAATACGGATCGCGGATTGTCGTCGATCGCGACGGCAGCCTTTTCGTGACAACCGGCGATGGCGGGCAGGAGGAGCGGGCGCAGAACTTCTTCGACGCCGCGGGCGCCGTCCTTCACATCAATCCGGACGGCAGCATTCCCGCCGACAACCCTTTCCGCGACGGGAAAAAAGCGCTTCCGCAAATCTGGTCGAAAGGCCACCGTAATATCGATGGCGCGGCGATCGATCCGGCGACGGACAGGCTGTGGACGGTGGAGCACGGCGCCAAGGGCGGCGACGAACTCAATCATCCCGAAGCCGGTAAGAACTATGGCTGGCCTGTGATCAGCTATGGCACCAATTATGACGGCACGAAGATCGGCATCGGCACGCATGCGCCGGGCTATGAGCAACCGGTGTATTACTGGGACCCCTCGATCGCGCCCTCCGGCCTCGTTGTCTACAGCGGCGCTATGTTTCCCGAATGGCGCGGCGATTTCCTCGTCGGCGCGCTCAAATTCGAACTCGTTTCCCGGCTTCACCGCAATCATGGCGGCAAGATCGTCCACGAAGAGCGGATGTTCAGGCGTGCGTTCGGCCGCATC
>SCRB01000742.1 GCA_004299545.1 Rhizobiaceae bacterium | reverse complement strand
CGTGCCGAGGAGAAGATCCTCGATCGCCGCCGCAGCATCTCGAGCTTCAAGCCAGGCAGCATCTTCGCGTTCGTGCGCTGGGCGTCGAACGACTTCGGCACCGTCGTCTCGCGCATGGACATCGTGCGGGCCGTCGAGCCGGGCGCACGTTTCCAGACGCTGCCCTTCGTGCGCCCGGGTGGGGAAATCCTGCTGCGCGTCGATAGCTGGCCGAAGGTCGAGCGCGTGCTGCAGGCGATCGACGCCGTCGAGGCGCTCGACATCGATCCCGCCGACGCCGCGCCGGAATACTGGCGCCACCTCCACAACCGTCTCGCCGCCGGCCATGAGCCGCGCCCCTACACGCGCGATCAGCACGCCGCCTGGCTCAAGCGCAGGAGCGTCACGCTATGACCCGCTTCGGCTACGTCATGACGACGTATTTCGCCATGCTTGTCTTCGTCGGCTTGGCCTTCGTCCATCCGGTGCCTCGCCTGATCTGGAACGCCACGGCGAGCACGCCGACCGGGCTTTATGCGCTCCGTCCGGCCGGACAGCTCCACGTGCTCGAACTGGTCGCCGTGCGGGCACCCGAACCGATCGCCAGCTATCTCGCTGATGGTGGCTTCCTGCCCAAGGGCGTGCCGCTGCTGAAGCATGTGATAGCGCTGCCCGGGCAGATGGTGTGCCGCGCAGGCGACGCCATCACGGTCGATCACATCACCGTCGGCGCGGCACGTGAACGCGATCACCTCGGCCGCCCGCTCCCCCGCTGGAGCGGCTGCCACACGCTCCGCCCTGGCGAAGTCTTCCTCATGAACCCGACCGTCCCGGACAGCCTGGACGGGCGCTATTTCGGCCCGCTTCCCACCACCGCGATCGTCGCCCGCGCGGTCCCCTTGTGGACCGACGAGGCCGGCGACGGCCGCTTCGTGTGGCGTGCCGCCGCCGATTGACCTGCTTCTCAACCCGCCAACGACGGAGGTTTCCCATGGCGCAGATTGGTCAGTTCACCCGCGACAAGTCCGGCTTCACCGGACGTATCCAGACGCTCTTCTTCTACCGTGACCTTTCCCTCGTCCCGGCCGAATCCTCCGATGCCGAGAACGCGCCCGACTATCGCATCCACATGGGCGACGGCGACGGCCCGGAGATCGGCGCGGGCTGGAAGCGCACTGGCGAGAAGGCCGGCGAGTATGTCTCGCTCGTCATCGACGATCCCGCACTCGCGCAGCCGATCCGCGCCAATCTCTTCCAGTCGGGCGACGACAAGTCCGCGTGGGTGCTGAACTGGAACCGCCCGCCAAAGCGTGGCGATCGGGGCTGATCCCATGGGGGGCGCGCTTCTTCTGCTCGCCGGCATGACGGCGCTCAGCATGCCCGCTGTCGCTGTTCACGCGCAGCCAGCGCCGATGACGGTGCTGTTGGCGAGCGATTCCTACGCCGACCTGATCGCCGAAGCCGCCCAACGCTTCGCCATTCCGGCAGCATGGATTCGGGCGATCATGCGCATCGAGAGCCGTGGCGACCGGCGGGCCATCTCGCCCAAGGGCGCGATGGGCTTGATGCAGCTCATGCCCGAGACCTGGGCAGCGCTTCGCACTCGCTACGGACTCGGGCGCGATCCCTTCAATGCTCACGACAACATCATGGCCGGTGCGGCCTTCCTGCGCGAGATGCACGACCGCTACGGGTCGCCGGGCTTCCTCGCGGCGTATAATGCGGGGCCCGGGCGATACGAGGATTATCGCGACCGGCACCGTCCGTTGCCCCCGGAGACAGTCGCTTACGTCGCGGCGCTCGTCCCTTTTGTCGGGGACGGCGCGACCGATGGGCCTGTCCTCGTGGCGGCCTCCGATCCGTCGTCCTGGACACAAGCGCCGCTCTTCATCATGCGATCGGCAAGCGCTGAACCGGCCGATCACGCGACATCCAAACAGCCGTCGAGCGATGCGCCGGCCGTCGCAGCTGTGCGAGACCTGTCGGCCATCGCACCGCAATCGGATGGCCTGTTCGCCCACGTTTCCGCAGCGGGACCGAAGCCGTGATCGCGCCGCTCTCCCGTCGACGTGCCTCTACATCGCCTCGGTCAGCTCGCGCTTTTCCTGTCGGCTCGGCGCCCTCGGACGTCCCCGGAGGCTACATCCCGGCTCTCCGGCGCGAATTCGTAGGCAGGCGCGGCGCAGCGTTCTTCCGGGAAGAAGGAAGGGCAGGCAGGGGAGGAGCGCAGAAACCAACCGACCGAGGGCGAGGGCGAGGGCGAGGGCCAGATAAAAGGCCGCAAGGTGCGGCTCTGTCGGTCGGTTGTTTTTGCTTGTGTTTTTCGTCGATCGCGCAATGTGCGGCCCCGACGCGCAAGGTGCGCGGCGCCGTCAACGCATTGCCCGTCCTCTGTTTTTCGCACATTGCCAGGGCCGGCGATGGCTGAGGAGAACGACTTCCAGCCCCGGCCAGGCCGTATCCGCTCTTCGCGCAGTCAGCGGGCCAAGCCGTTCATCGCCCAGGCGCTCGCCGCCGCCCAGCGCGCCGGTGGCGGCGTATCGCGACAAGGTCTGCTCAGAAGCTCCAGCCGCTCGACCTTCGGCCGCGGCCGTGTCGCCGCTGTCCGGGCGAACCATCTGCTGACAAGCCGCTCGCGCCTGGTGACGGTGAAGGCCCGCGTCGTGCGACACACCGCCCGGGCGGCGTCGCTCGGCGCTCATCTCGGCTACCTCCGGCGCGAGGGCGTCACCCGGGACGGGGACAAGGCGCGGCTGTTCGGCCCCGAAACCGAGGACGCCGACCCCCAGGCTTTCGCCGAGCGGTGCGAGAAGGATCGACATCACTTCCGCTTCATCGTCTCGCCCGAGGACGCGCCGGAGATAGCCGACCTCAAGGGCTATGCCCGCGAGCTGGTCGGCCAGATGGAGAAGGACCTCGGCACCGAGCTCGATTGGGTCGCCGTCGATCACTGGAACACGCAGCACCCGCACGTCCACATTATCGTGCGCGGCGTTGCCGAGGACGGCCAGGACCTCGTCATCTCCCGCGACTACATCAAGGAGGGCATGCGCGCTCGCGCCCAGGATCTGGTCACGCGGGAGCTGGGGCTGCGTAGCGACCTCGATATCCACCAAGCGCTCGAGCGTCAGGTCGAGGCCGAGCGCTGGACCCAGCTCGACCGGCAGCTCGTCCGTGACGGCGGCCGACATGGCGTCGTCGACGTTGCGCCCTCTCCGGGCCAGGAGCCGGATCCGTTCCATTCACTGAAGGTAGGCCGCCTGCGGCATCTGGAGAGCCTCGGTCTCGCCCATCAGATCGGAGCCGGCCAGTGGACGATGGACGAGGCGGCCGAGGCCACGCTCCGTGAACTCGGCGAACGCGGCGACATCATCAAGCGGATTCACCGGGGCTTGCGAGAGCACGGTATCGAGCGCGCGGCCGGGAGCTATGTGCTCGCCGGCGAGAGCCTCGACGTGCCCGTCATCGGTCGGCTGGTCGATCGAGGCCTCGACGACGAGTTGAAAGGCACCGCCTATGCCGTCATCGACGGCGTCGACGGCCGCACCCACCACCTCAAATTCCCCGACCTCGACGCCACCGGCGACAGCGCGCCCGGCTCGATCGTCGAGCTGAGAAAGTTCGACGACGCGCAAGGGCGTCGCCGCGTCGCGCTCGCCGTGCGGTCGGACCTCGCCATCGAGGATCAGGTGACCGCCAGCGGCGCGACTTGGCTCGACCGCCAAGCGGTCTCGCGTGATCCGGTCGACCTTAGCCAGACGGGCTTCGGCGCCGAGGTCCGCGATGCGCTGGAGCGGCGGGCCGACCAGCTCATCGAGCAGGGGCTGGCCGAGCGACAAGCGCGGAGCATCACCTTCTCCCAGGGCCTGATCGGCACGCTCCGCCGCCGGGAAGTCGAAGCTCTGGGCGAGCGGCTTGCGGCCGAGACGGGCCAGACCTTCAACCAGGTCGCCTCCGGCGAGTACGTCGCCGGATCATACCGTCAGCGCTTCACGCTCGCCTCCGGCCGGTTCGCCATGATCGACGACGGCCTCGGCTTTCAGCTCGTGCCCTGGACCCCATCGCTCGAAAAGCAGCTCGGCCGCCACGTCTCCGGCGTCACCCGCGATGATGGCGGCGTCGACTGGGGCTTCGGCCGCAATCGGGGGCTCGGCCTGTGAGCGGACACTCTCATCACAGATCTCAGGAAAGGACGGCCGGCATGTCGGCGACGAAGATACTCTGGGGCCAGGTCATCACCGTCTTCGGGATCGTCCTCTTGACGATCTGGACCGCGACGGAATGGACTGCCTGGCGGCTCGGATTTCAGCCCGAACTCGGCCGTCCCTGGTTTGAGATTTTGCATTTCCCGTTCTATCTGCCACCGGCCTTCTTCTGGTGGTGGTACGCCTACGACGCCTACGCTCCCTCGATCTTCATCGAGGGCGCCTATATCGCGGCGTCTGGCGGGATCATCGCCGCGGCCGTCGCTATCGGTATGTCGGTTTGGCGGGCTCGCGAAGCGAAGAATGCCGAGACCTACGGCTCCGCACGATGGGCGCAACCGAAGGAGATCGAGGAGGCCGGGCTGCTCGGTCCCGATGGCGTTGTGCTCGGCCGCTATCAACGCAGCTATCTCCGCCACGACGGCCCCGAGCATGTGCTGTGCTTCGCGCCGACCCGAAGCGGCAAGGGCGTGGGCCTCGTCATCCCGTCGCTGCTGACCTGGCCAGGTTCGGCGATCGTCCACGACATCAAGGGCGAGAACTGGCAGCTCACCGCTGGCTTCCGCGCCCAGCATGGTCGCGTGCTGCTGTTCGATCCGACCAACGCGAAGTCTTCGGCCTACAATCCGCTGCTCGAGGTCAGGCGCGGCGAGTGGGAGGTGCGCGACGTCCAGAACATCGCCGACATCCTGGTTGATCCCGAAGGCAGCCTGGAAAAGCGGAACCATTGGGAGAAGACCAGCCACGCGCTGCTGGTCGGCGCCATCCTGCACGTCCTTTATGCCGAAGAGGACAAGACGCTGGCCGGCGTTGCGTCCTTCCTGTCGGATCCCAAGCGACCGATCGAGTCGACGCTCTCCGCCATGATGCGAACGCCGCACCTCGGCGAAGCCGGCGTCCATCCTGTCGTCGCCTCCGCCGCGCGGGAGCTGCTGAACAAATCCGGCAACGAACGGTCCGGCGTGCTGAGCACGGCGATGTCATTCCTCGGCCTCTATCGCGATCCCGTGGTCGCCGAGGTGACGCGGCGCTGCGACTGGCGCATCGGCGACATCGTCGCCGGCGAGCGGCCCACCACGCTCTACCTCGTCGTCCCGCCGTCCGACATCAACCGGACCAAGCCGCTGATCCGCCTGATCCTCAATCAGGTCGGCCGGCGGCTGACCGAGGACCTGCAGGCCAAGGCCGGGCGACGCCGGCTCCTCCTGATGCTGGACGAGTTCCCGGCGCTCGGTCGCCTCAACTTCTTCGAGTCGGCGCTCGCCTTCATGGCGGGCTACGGCATCAAGAGCTTTCTCATCGCCCAGTCCCTGAACCAGATCGAGAAGGCTTACGGCCCCAACAACTCAATCCTCGACAACTGTCATGTCCGGGTCAGTTTCGCGACCAATGACGAGCGGACGGCCAAGCGGGTGAGCGATGCGCTCGGCACCGCGACCGAGATGAAGGCGATGAAGAACTATGCCGGGAGCCGGCTGTCGCCTTGGCTCGGGCATCTGATGGTGTCGCGCTCGGAGACCGCGCGCCCTCTGCTGACGCCGGGCGAGGTCATGCAGCTCCCCCCCACCGACGAGATCGTCATGGTGTCGGGTGTCCATCCGATCCGGGCGAAGAAGGCCCGCTACTATGAGGATGGACGCTTCCAGGAGCGGATCGTGGCGCCGCCTGTCCCGGCGCGGCCGAAGGAGGGTCGCCCCGACGATTGGAGTTCGCGTCCGCTGCCTCATCGTCCTCCGGCGCCGGTGGCGGCCGCAGGCGATGACGCCGACGACGAGGATCCGAAGAACGCCGATCGCCGGAAGCAGCCGGAGCTCAGCCAAGGAACCGTCGAAAAGCAGGCGCCGATCGAGAATGAGTTCGCGCTCGATCCGGTCGACGACATGGAGGAGGAGGCGCCGCGGATCGGTCGCATGAACGACCTCATGCAGGGCCTCGCGCGGCAGGCGTCACTTGATCCGGGCGATGACCTCGGCATGTGAGGCGCGCATGGCCATGGCGAAGAAGAAGGCTCAGCTCTCCGTCTATCTCGATCCGGATGTCATGCAGGCCTTGTCTGCCTATGCCGCACGCCGGGACCAATCGATGTCGCTGATCGCCGAGGCCGCGATCGCCTCCTTCCTGTCGCCGGATGCGGACGAGCGGAAGGAAGCGGCGATCGCCAAACGGCTCGACCAGCAGGACCGCCGCCTGGCGCGGCTTGAGCGCGATGTCGGGATCGGTGTCGAAACCCTGGCGTTGTTCATCCGTTTCTGGCTGAACACGACACCGCCGCTGCCGGAACCCGCCGCCAAGGCCGCACGAGCGCAGGCTGGGGCGCGATATGATAATTTCGTCGCCACTCTTGGTCGGCGACTTAACGAGGGCCCGAAGCTGCGGCAGGAGATCCCGGAAGACTCGATCGAGCGAACCGTCGGTGACTAGACTCGATCGCTTCAACGTCCTCCGGTCCTACTCGCCTGCTCCACGCCCCATGGCCCGTCGTTGAGGCTGCGTTAGTCAACTCAAGAAAGCGGTCGTAGCGATTACCTAGGTTCAGGTCCTGGTCGCGCCGTCAGCGGACATTGGGCTGTCGCCGCAAATTGGACCTACTGCGCGGTTCCAATTCAAGCCGGTGTGCTTGCGAGTTGCTCCTTTGGTAGGTCGGACACTCAGCGGAGCCACTCCCACAGCGGCCCGAAGCGAAGGTCTTGCCACCTTCAGATTCCCAGAATCGACTTGAGCCGCCCGTAGGCTCGCGCGAACGCTCTCTTGATCCTGGCGGCCCAA
>SCRB01000741.1 GCA_004299545.1 Rhizobiaceae bacterium | reverse complement strand
GCTCTTCCGATCTGGTCGACAATATTGACCACGCGGACCTTCAGGTCGGGGAAGAATTGCCCGAGGAGGTCGACCGCGGCCAGCGTTTCCAGCGTCGGCACGTCGCCGCAGCAGACCATGACGACGTCGGGATCGCTGCCGCGGTCGTTGCTGGCCCATTCCCAGATACCGATCCCGGCGGTGCAATGCTTCACTGCCTCGTCCATGTTGAGCCATTGCGGCTGCGGCTGTTTCCCGGCGATGATGACGTTGACGCGGTTCCAGCTGCGCAGGCAATGATCGGTAACGTAAAGAAGCGTGTTGGCGTCCGGCGGGAAATAGACGCGGACGATATCAGCCTTCTTGTTGGAGACGTGGTCTACGAAGCCCGGATCCTGATGGCTGAAGCCGTTATGGTCCTGCCGCCAGACATGCGAGGTGAGGAGATAGTTCAGGGAAGCGATCGGCCGCCGCCACGGGACTTCCTTCGAGGTCTTGAGCCATTTCGCATGCTGGTTGAACATCGAATCGACGATGTGGATGAAAGCTTCGTAGCAGGAAAAGAAACCATGCCGTCCGGTCAGCAGATAGCCCTCTAGCCAGCCCTGGCAGGTGTGCTCGCTGAGGATTTCCATGACGCGCCCGTCCGGCGCGAGATGGTCGTCATAGGAAAATCTTTCGGCGTCCCATGTCCGATCGGTCGCCTCGAAAAGGCTTTGCAGCCTGTTAGAGGCGGTCTCGTCAGGCCCGAACACGCGAAAATTGCGCGTCGCGGCGTTCCCCCGCATCACATCTCGCAGGAACTCTCCGGCGATTTTGGTGGATTCGGCGTCGACCCCTCCGGGGTGGGGAACGGAAACCGCATAAACCCTGAAGTCGGGGAGCCTCAGGGGCCGCATCAGCGTGCCTCCATTGGCATGCGGATTGGCGCTCATGCGGCGTTCGCGTCGTGGAGAAAGCGCCTCGATCTCGGGTTTGAGCCGGCCCGACCGGTCGAACAGCTCGTCGGGCTTGTAGCTCAGCATCCAGTCCCGGAGCAGTTGCAGGTGTTCGGGCTTTTCCATGGTGAACGGCACCTGATGCGAACGCCAGAAACCCTCCGCCTTGAGACCGTCGACGGTCTTCGGTCCGGTCCAGCCTTTCGGGGACTTAAGGATGATCATGGGCCATGCCGGCCGCCCGGCCTCACCGCTGGAACGCGCCTCACCCTGGATTGTCCGGATGCTGGCAAACGCTTCATCGAGCGCCGCAGCCATCTTCTGGTGCATAATTTTCGGATCGTCCCCCTCGACTAGGATCGGCTTGTAGCCATAGCCGACGAAAAGCGCCTGGAGTTCGGCTTCGCCGATGCGCGCGAGCACGGTCGGATTGGCGATCTTGTAGCCGTTCAGGTGCAGTATCGGCAGCACCGCGCCATCGCTTGCAGGATTGAGGAACTTGTTCCCGTGCCAGGACGTGGCAAGCGGCCCCGTTTCCGCCTCGCCGTCGCCCACGACGCATGCTACGACCAGATCAGGATTGTCGAAGGCGGCGCCAAAGGCGTGAGAAAGCGAATAGCCGAGTTCGCCGCCTTCATGAATGGAGCCCGGCGTTTCCGGCGCCGCATGGCTCGGGATGCCGCCGGGAAAGGAGAACTGCCGGAAGAGGCGGCACATGCCTGCTTCATCCTGCGAGACGTCGGGATAAAGCTCGCTATAGGCGCCCTCGAGCCACGTATTGGCGACAACGCCGGGCGCGCCATGTCCGGGTCCGGCGATGAAAAGGACATTCGCATCCTGCTCGCGGATGATCCGGTTGAGATGCACATAGACGAAGTTGAGCCCCGGCGTCGTGCCCCAATGGCCGAGAAGACGCGGCTTGACATGTTCCTTTGCCAGCGGCTCGCGCAGTAGCGGATTGGCAAGCAGATAGACTTGCCCGACCGAAAGATAATTCGCCGCACGCCACCAGGCGTGAAGCAGTGCCGCTTCCTCGGCGGACAGCGGCATTCGTTCGGCAGCGCTTGTTTCCATTTCGCTAGTCATGGCATTCTCCGTTGAAGTCCCGGTCCTCCCGCCAGGTGTGCGAACGGTAAATAGATCGGCCAGGCGGGAAATCATGCCGCGAGAACGGCACCATCATCTTTTGTGCAACGACTCCGGACGGTGCCTTGATCTTCATCAACGCCATGGGCAGGCACAAAGATCGAAAGTCTGAACGATGGCAAAGGCGATCCTGACGCTCAATGCAGGCTCTTCCAGCCTGAAATTCGCGCTGTTCGAGGATTCTTCGAAGCGCGCCCCTGATCTTCTCCTGCGCGGAGAGGTGGAAGAAATAGGGTCCAAACCGCATTTCTGGGTGCGCGATCCGCACGGCAGAGCGCTTGCGGACGAAGCCTGGCCGGAAGTGGCTGGCGATATCGACCAATTGATGCTCAGATTCGTCGGCCGGGTGGAAGGCGATCTTGCCGCAGACGGGCTGATGGTGGTCGGCCACCGGATCGTGCATGGCGGGTCTCTCTATAGCCGCCCCGAGAGGGTGACGCCGGATCTGATCGAAACGCTTGAGCGCCTGACGCCCCTGGCGCCCCTGCATGAGCCTCGA
>SCRB01000740.1 GCA_004299545.1 Rhizobiaceae bacterium | reverse complement strand
GGTTGAGGGTGATCTTCTGATTGGCGCTCTTTGCCATGGTCAGGGTCTCCATGACGGGCGGCACGGGGCCTCTCCCCGGACCTCCAAACCCGTCAGGAACCCTCCCCTCCGCCCTCTACCTCCCGCGGCGCCGGCGCAGGCCGGCGGCCGCAAGCGCGCGACCCGAGTTCCCTCCAGATTTGCGCCGGACCCATCGATGAAAGAAATGGCAGCTTCCGACCTTAGTGTCGGTCCTTCACGCTAGCACCGGAATAGCCTGGAAGCGGACATTGCTACGGAGTGAAGGAACCCGTTTCGCGACCCTGCGGAGCCGTGCATGCCCTTCGCCTGCTATTCGGCCGCTACCGGAGAAGAATGTCCTTCCTCCCGATACTCGCCCCACGCCTGCCGCAGGATTTGCACTGAGGATGTGAGGAAGATACCCGCCATGATCGCAGCCACGGCCAAGTCAGGCCATGCCGTCGCTGTTCCCCACACCCCCATCGCCGCGAGCATGACGGCAACATTGCCGATTGCGTCATTACGCGAGCATAGCCAGACCGACCGCACGTTGGCGTCGCCGTCCTTATAGGGAAGCAGGAACAGTACCGATGCGACGTTGGCTGCGAGCGCCAGAAAGCCGATAGCGCCCATCACTTCGGCGCTGGGGACACCAAGGATCACGGTGTGATAGACAGTCGATCCGAAGACCCATAGCGCCATCAGAAAAAGCGACAGCCCCTTGGACAGCGCCGCCGTCGCGCGCGTCCGCAGAGACGTGCCAATGACCGCAAGGCTAAGGCCGTAGGTCACCGTATCTCCCAGGAAATCCAGAGCGTCGGCCTTCAGGGCCTGCGACCCGGCAAGCTGGCCCGCAACCATTTCGGTCAGGAACATCGCGCCGTTGATGCCGATGACCGTCCAGAGAATGCGCTTATAACACGGGTCCATGCCGTCGAAGACCGGGACGCCGGAAGGGCAACATCCGTCTCCGGCCTGATGCCTGATAGCCTCATTCTTCGTCGGAAACACCAGCGGTGGCGGTGCGCAGCATGCGTCCGTTTCGTCTTTGCGGCAGTGATCGGCCATCGGATGCTCCTTTAATTCGGCCACCCTATTTCCTATAGTGACTATAGGTTCAAGGGGTAAATCCATGGGTTTTTCTATCGGAGAATTGTCGCGCCGCACGGCCGTCAAGGTGCCGACGATCCGTTACTATGAGCGGATCGGGATACTGCCCGCGCCGCGCCGCACGGAGGGGCGGCAGCGGCGTTATGACGAGGACGCCGTGGCGCGGCTTGCGTTCATCCGCCATGCCCGCGAACTCCGCTTCGATCTGGATGCCATCTGCACTCTTCTGTCGCTTCAGGACAACCCGGACCATTCATGCGCTCAGGCCGACGAGATCGCCAAGGCACGGCTTGTGGAAGTCGACAAGCGCATTGCGGCCCTTGGCGCGCTGCGTACGGAATTGCGCAGGATGATCGAGGAATGCGCCTGTGGCCGTGTCGCCGAATGCCGCGTTATCGAGACGCTGGCAGACACCAGCCATGAACATGGGGTCCTGGCTAGATCGTGACCTTTGGCATGGAGACTTATCCGATACCCGGTATTAGCCAGAGAGCTGTTTTGCTTCCCGCAACCGGTACCCAAAAAGAAAAGTACCAGGCGATTTCGGCTGGACCAACGTCAGCTAGCATCGCCCGCTCACCTAAAAGCCGTCATTCCGCTTCCCGCCCCATTTCGGTCATTTCGCATTTATGAGTTTATGGCCAGTGACCCGCCACGACGAAAGGCACCACCCCTCGGCGTGAGGACGGCACCCCGAGTCGGAAACCATGGGAAAGAAAATGCTGCGCAACGGTTCCCAGTCGGCACAGTATCAGTAGGCGAGGTCGAGGAGCTTCTTGGCCTTGCCTTCCATCTCGAGCCGAACGTCCTGATGCTGCTTATCGCGCGCTATCCGGGTGACCCCTTGGACGAAGTCAAAGATAGACGTCGGCGGATGCCCTTCTTCATTGAGCACCGTGTCAATGATCTTCATGGTTTCGCCCTTGGAGAAGCCGCGCTTGCGAAGGAAGGCCGCACGGTCCTCATCGTCACACGCCACAACCCGCTGTCGCGCTGCCTTGATACCGTTTATAAAGGGCATGGGCGAGGATTCGGCGAACTGGAGCAATGCC
>SCRB01000739.1 GCA_004299545.1 Rhizobiaceae bacterium | reverse complement strand
GCCTCGACCACCCGGGAACCGGAGAGATGAGAGGGCCCTTTCCCATGCAGAGATCCACACAGGTCGAGGTCATCCGCCGCCCGCTGGGGCGTGTCGTTGCGGTCCAAAGGGCGGCCGCTCCGCTGTCTCCCTCGCCGGCGCGGACGATCCTCAGCGAGCAGCTTTTCCGCGGCACGCATGAAATCGGCATTGAACACCATGGCGCGCTCTACCGGCTGAAGATCACCCGGCAGGGCAAGCTCATCCTGAACAAGTGAGGGACGACATGATCGAGAGTAGAGAGAAACCCTCGCCAGAGGCGATCCGCAAGGCACGCGTCGCAAATCCGGAGATGCGCGAACGTGATCTGGCACAAAGCCTGTCCATATCGGAGGCTGATCTTATCGCGGCTCATTGTGGCGAGAACGTCATCCGCATCGAACCGGATGCCGGCAAGCTGCTCCTCGGCCTTGAGGCAGTCGGCGAGGTGATGGCGCTGACACGCAATGAAAGCGCGGTCCACGAGAAGATCGGCATCTATGAAAAGGTGACGGTCGGCAGGGAGCACGCCATCGTCCTCGGCGAGCAGATCGATCTCAGGATTTTTCCTAAAGTCTGGGCCCACGGCTTTGCCGTGGAAAAACACAGTGACGACGGGGTCCGCCGGTCGCTCCAGTTTTTCGACGCTGTCGGCGACGCCGTCCATAAGGTGCATCTGCGTCCGGTTTCGAACCTCCATGCCTATCAGAACCTGATCGCGCAGCTTGAGAGCGCGGATCGCTCGCAGGTCGTCAGGACGGTGAAGACGACTCCCACGTCAGGGGAATCAGGGAAAGACGGTGACGCCGCACACGCGGAGCTTCTCAGGGACCGCTGGAGCCGCATGACCGACGTGCACCAGTTGTTCGCCATCCTGAAGAAGCTGAACATGACGCGCCATCAGGCGATCAGGGCGATCGGCGAGGAATATGCCTGGCAATTGGCGCCCGACACCGTCGGCGCGATGTTGCGCCTTGCCGTGAGCGAGGCATTGCCGATCATGTGCTTTGTCGGCAATGGCGGCTGCGTGCAGATCCATTCCGGCCCGATCCATGACGTCAGGCCGATGGGGCCATGGCTCAACATCATGGACGCGACGTTCCACCTGCACCTGCGGACCGATCACATTTGTGAAGCATGGGCGGTGCGGAAACCCTCGAAAGACGGCAACATCACCTCGATCGAGGCCTATGACGAGAACAGGCAGATGATTATCCAGTTCTTCGGGGTGCGAAAGGAAGGCTCGCCGGAGCGGGAAGACTGGCGTTTCCTCGTCGAGAACCTGCCGCGTATTCGCCAATCGACGGCGGCATAATGGCTTCCGCACTGGAACTGCGGAAGCGGCGCCCTCTTCACCTGCGCATGGCGTTCCTGCCATTGGCGCTCATAGCGCTGGCGCCTCTTCCTCTGTGCGGATCGGCAAGGGCCACCGAAATCGAAGCGGAGCAGGCCGCTTCCCTCGCCAAGGCGCACCGGATCGTCGCTATCGGCGGTTCGATTACCGAGATCGTCTATGCGCTCGGCGCCGAGGACAAGCTGGTCGCCCGCGACACGACGAGTGTCTATCCTCCCGCGGTGCTGACGCTTCCGGACGTCGGCTATATGCGCCAGCTTTCGCCCGAAGGCGTGCTGTCGGTCGATCCGGATGCGGTTCTGGCACTGGAAGGCAGCGGCCCGCAGGAAGCCATCGACGTATTGGAGAAAGCGAGCGTTCCCTTCCTGCTCGTGCCCGAGAAATTCACCCGCGACGGCATTTTGGAGAAGATCCGACTCGTCGGCACGGCAGTCGGCAAGAAGGCAGCGGCCGAGGAACTCGCCACAAGGATCGGCGCGGCGATCGACGGGGCGGCGGCCGGGCTTCCGAAGACCGGCAGGAAGCGGGTGCTGTTCGTGCTCAGCCTGCAGGGCGGCCGGATGCTGGCTTCCGGCAGCGGCACTGCGGCTGACGGCATCATCGCCATGGCCGGCGGTGTGAACGCCGTCAGCGGCTATCACGGCTACAAGCAACTGACCGACGAAGCGATCATCGAGGCCAGGCCGGACGTCATATTGATGATGGATCACGCCGGCCCTTCTCCGACAGACGACGCCATATTGTCCGAACCGGCGATTGCCGCGACGCCGGCCGGAAAAATGAAGACGCTGATCCGCATGGACGGCGCTTACCTGCTTGGCTTCGGACCACGGACGGCGCATGCCATCCGTGACCTTTCCGCGGCGCTTTACGGCAAGGCGGGGTAACCGTGCATTCTCCCATGGCAGGCGATCAGGCGGCGCCCGGCGGAGCGGTCACAATCTCGCGCCGAACGCCGTTTGCAAGGCACGAAGGAGACCGCTCCGCGCGTGCGCGAATGGTGCTCGTGATCCTTGTCGCCCTGCTCGCGGCGACGGCGCTCTTCAGCCTCGCCTCCGGCGCGTCCGACGCCTCCATACTGCCGATCGTGCGGGATTGGTTCGCGCCCGCCGGCGGCGCGCTGTCGCAGCGCAGCCATCTCATCATCATGGAAATCCGGCTACCCCGCATGCTCCTCGGGGCACTGGTCGGCGCGTCGCTCGCCGTCTCCGGCGCCGTCATGCAGGGCCTTTTCCGCAACCCCCTCGCCGACCCTGGGATTATCGGCATCTCCGCCGGTGCGAGCCTCGGCGCCGCGACGATGATCGTCCTGGGCGGAACGGCTCTCGCCCCGCTCGCCATATTCTTCGGCGTCTATGCCCTGCCGATCGCAGCCTTCGCCGGCGGGCTTGCCGTCACCACGCTCCTTTACCGCATATCGACACGCGAGGGCCGAACCTCGATCGCGACCATGCTGCTTGCCGGCATCGCCATTGCCGCGATGGCGCTCGCCTTCACAGGCCTCCTGATCTACCTCGCCAACGATCAGCAATTGCGCGACCTGAGTTTCTGGATGCTGGGGTCTCTCGCCGGCTCGACATGGAGCAAGCTTTGGGCGGTGGCGCCGATCATCCTGCCGGCACTCGCCGCGTCGCCCTTCCTGGCGCGTGCGCTCAATGCCCTTTCGCTGGGTGAAGCGTCGGCGGCGCATCTCGGCGTTCCCGTGCAGTTCTTCAAGATGCTGGCGGTTCTCGTCGTCTCGGCAGCCACCGGCGCGTCGGTGGCCGTCAGCGGCGCCATCGGCTTCGTCGGCATCGTCTGCCCGCATCTTCTCCGCCTGCTGATCGGCCCCGACCATCGCTACCTTCTGCCTGCCTCGGCGCTTCTCGGCGCGACGCTTCTGCTTCTCGCCGATGCGGCGAGCCGCACCGTTGTCGCGCCGGCGGAACTGCCGATCGGCATCCTGACCGCCGCCGTCGGCGGTCCCTTCTTCCTGTGGATCCTGCTTCGCCGGCGCGGCGTCATCGATCTGTGAGGGCATGATGATCGAAACGACGAACCTATCCGTCTCGCTCGGCCGCAGGGAGATCCTGTCGTCTGTCGGCATGACCGCGCGCCCCGGCGAGATGACGGTGATCGTAGGACCCAACGGTTCGGGCAAGACGACCCTGATGAAGACGCTTTCCGGCGACCTTGCCTATCGCGGCCGGGTCATGTTCAACGGCATCTCGTTGTCATCGATGAAGCCCTGGCAGATGGCTGCGCTGCGCGCCGTCCTGCCGCAGGCGACCACGCTCGCCTTCCCCTTCACCGTGCACGAGGTCGTCAGGCTCGGCCTGACCAACGGCCGTTCGGGAGCGCTTCCCGATGCCGTCGCGCGCCTCCCCGAAAGAGCGCTGGCCCGCGTCGGTCTCGAAAATTTCAGCGGCCGGCTCTATCAGGAACTCTCCGGCGGCGAACAGCAGCGCGTGCAACTGGCGCGTGTTCTGTGCCAGGTCTGGTCGCCCGTCCTCGAGGGGCAAGCGCGCTATCTTTTCCTCGACGAACCGGTCTCCAGCCTCGACGTCAAGCATCAGTTGCTGATCATGAATGTCGCGCGGGACTACGCCCGGCACGGCGGCGGCGTCATTGCCGTGCTGCACGACCTCAATCTCGCCGCCATGTTCGCAGACCGGATCGTCATGATGCACAGGGGCAAGATCGCCGCCTCCGGCACCGCCGCCGACGTGCTGACGGAGGAGACGCTGGCGACAATCTTCGACTGCCGGCTGGCGGTCGGTTTCGCCGAAACGGGCGTACCGTTCGTATTGCCGCAATCGGCCGCCTGACAATCTCGCACCACCGAGGGAGGCGGCCGTTTCGGCGCATACCTTGCAGCCGCCGCGCATATACCTACCTTTGGCCTGTATCCCGGTCCCCTGCCGGCCGGTAACGGAACGAAATCCGAACAGCGCGACTTGCAGGAAGAAGAACATGGACATTCAATCGATTTCACGGTCGTTGGTGGCCGTCCGGGCATCCGTCCCCGAAAACGCGTTCACGGCCGACACGCTCGGCACCCGCCGCGAAGGCAGCGGCGTCGTCATCCGCAAGGACGGATTGGTGCTCACCATCGGCTATCTGATCACGGAGGCCGACGAGGTGTGGCTTGTCGATCAGGACGGTAGGAACATTCCCGCCCATCCCCTCGCCTATGACCAGGAGACGGGTTTCGGGCTCGTCCAAGCCCTGGGCGATCTCGTCTTGCCCGCCCTCGAATTCGGTGACAGCGCCGCCACCGGGGTGGGTGATCCCGTGACGTTGATCGACGGGCTGGGCCGGTCGGTCGAGGCAAGCATCGTCGCAAAGCAGGAATTCGCCGGCTATTGGGAATATCTTCTCGACGAAGCGGTCTTCATCGCGCCGGCGCATGCCTCATGGGGCGGCGCCGCCCTGGTCGATTCCGGCGGCAAGCTGCTGGGGATCGGCTCGCTGCGCCTGCAGATGAGCAAGGGTAGCGACGTCGCCGACATCAATATGGTCGTCCCGATCGGCCTCCTGCCTCCCATACTCGATGACCTTTTGACACGCGGCCATGTGAACAAGCCGCCGCGTCCGTGGCTCGGAGTCTTTTCGGCCGAAAGCAACGGTGAAGTCGTCGTGATGAGCGTCACGGAAGGCGGCCCCGCGGAGAAGGCGGGCCTCAAGCAGGGAGACGTCATCTCCGATATCCGCGACAGGGAAATCGACGGGCTGGCCGATTTCTACCGCCAGGTCTGGGACAGCGGGCCGGCGGGAACGGAAGTTCCCTTGCGCGTCATCCGCGACGGCCGCGAAACCTGGCTGCGACTCAAATCCGCCGACCGCAACAGCTTCCTGAAGAAGCCGCAGATGCAGTGACGCATCGTCCGCCGGGCTCCCGCGACGGTGTGTGCATGAGCCTCTCGCGACCGCTGCCGGCAGGGGTAAAAACCGGTACTTTCGTGAGCTTTCGTCTTCCGCTGCCATGCCTCGATCGCC
>SCRB01000738.1 GCA_004299545.1 Rhizobiaceae bacterium | reverse complement strand
ACGCCGGGCCTCAGGCGCGAGGAAGTGGCGCAACTCGCCGGCCTCAGCGTGACATGGTACACATGGCTCGAGCAGGGCCGGGAAATGTCGCTTTCTCCCGCCGGCATGGTCCGGCTAGCCACGGCGTTGAGACTGGACAAGGCGGCGCGGGCCTATCTGTTCAAGCTTGCGGGCAGGCCCGACCCCGAGGAAGACCGTCGCGAAAACGGGCGGTTGCCGGCGTCCGTCTCCGCCAGCGTCGCGGCGATCCGCACCCCGGCCTACATTCTGGACCGGGAGTGGACGGCAGTCTGCTGGAATTCCGAAGCGGAGGATCTTTTCACCGGATGGCTCGACGGGGAAGGCCCGCACAACCTGCTGCGTTATATTTTCACCGACCATGCAGCCGTTTCGCTGATTTGCGATTACGAGCAACGTGCGAGGCGTGTGGTGGCGGAGTTCCGCTCCGCTTGCAGCACCCATCTCGACGATCCGTCTTTCAAGGCCTTCATCGCGGAACTGCGGCGTGCAAGCCCCCTTTTCGCGCAGTTCTGGGACCAGCGCGACGTTGTCGAGCGCGAGGGCGGCGAGCGCACCTTCAACCACCCTCGACACGGATTCCTGCGCTACGAACAGGCGACCTTCGACGTCACGGGCCATCCCGACTTCAAGCTGACCCTTCTGGTTGCTGTGTGAGCCGCAGTGGGCAGTGCCCTTTTCCGGCACGGCTCGCCGTGCTACCTGCGCGACAGGAAGCGTGCGGCGCCGAGAACATGATGAATGCACCGAAAGCAAACGCGCCACGGGCAATCGCCTTCGTGGCGGCCGATACGGACGACGCCCGCGAAGCAGTGAGGCGGTTGTCAGACCGCTACGGCAATGCTCCTTCCGGCGAAGCCGACGTGATCGTTGCGCTCGGCGGTGACGGTTTTCTCCTGCAGTCGCTTCGTGACACCATGAGCACGGGCAAGAAGATCTACGGGATGAACCGCGGAACCGTCGGCTTCCTGATGAACGAATACCGGGAAGACGACCTGCCCGCCAGGATTGCTGCGGCGACGCCGGAAACGATCCGGCCGCTTGAAATGCGGGCCGTCACCGCGGATGGCGACGTGGTGCTGGCGTTGGCGATCAACGAGGTGGCGCTGTGGCGGCAATCCTACCAGACCGCGAAGATCCGGATTTTCGTCGACGACCAGATGCGCCTGGAGGAATTGAGCTGCGACGGCGTGATGGTAGCGACGCCGGCGGGATCCACGGCGTATAATCTTTCGGCGCACGGGCCGATCCTGCCGCTCGACGCGCCGCTTCTGGCGCTGACGCCCGTCAGCCCGTTCCGCCCCCGTCGCTGGCGCGGCGCTCTCCTGTCAAACAAGGCGACGGTACGCTTCGACGTCCTCGAATCCGGAAAGCGGCCCGTCAACGCCTCGGCCGACCACACCGAGGTCAAATCCGTCACCGCCGTGTCCGTACGCGAATCGCCGACCACGACGGCAACATTGCTCTTCGATGCAGGTCACTCCTGGAGCGACCGCATCGTTTCCGAGCAGTTTCGCTATTGAAGAGAGCCGGAGTTAACGATTTTTCGCTTAAAATACGGCGATCCGTCACTATATATTGACAAAAGCGCGCGCTCCGCGTATCGGCGGGGCACGTAACCTTGCGTCAAGTGCAAGGTTTTGGCGCATAATCCGGCCCGAACGGGCTTGCCAACACACTCTTACAAGACAGCCAGACACGTGTCATCAGACGATCAGACCGCATCACAGGTTTCCACTTTCGCTGGATTGGGCCTTTCGGCCAAAGTTCTCTCCGCCGTCGAAGATATGGGGTATGTCACCCCGACGCCGATCCAGGCCGGAGCTATTCCCCACGCCCTGGTCGGCAAGGATGTTCTCGGGATCGCACAGACGGGGACGGGCAAGACAGCCTCGTTCGTGCTTCCGATGCTCACCCGCCTTGAAAAGGGCCGCGCCCGGGCAAGAATGCCGCGGACGCTCATCGTCGAGCCGACACGCGAACTTGCGGCCCAGGTGGAAGAGAATTTCGTTAAATACGGCAAGAACCACCGGTTGAACATCGCCCTTCTCATCGGCGGCGTGTCCTTCGATGATCAGGACCGCAAGCTCGAGCGCGGCGCCGATGTGCTGATCGCGACGCCGGGGCGCCTGCTCGACCATTTCGAGCGCGGCCGGCTCCTGCTGACGGGCGTGGAAATTCTTGTCATCGATGAAGCGGACCGTATGCTCGACATGGGGTTCATCCCCGACATCGAGCGCATCTGCAAACTGATCCCCTTCACACGCCAGACGCTCTTCTTCTCGGCAACCATGCCGCCTGAAATCACCAAGCTGACGGAGCAATTCCTGCACGCGCCCGTCCGGGTCGAAGTCACCAAGGCCGCGACGACGGCAGAAAACATCACTCAACGCCTCGTCAAATCAGGGCAAAAATCCTGGGACAAGCGCGAGACCCTGCGGAAACTCATCCAGCAGGAAGAGAATGACCTCAAGAACGCGATCATTTTCTGCAATCGGAAAGTGGAAGTTTCGGAGCTTTTCCGCTCCCTGACCCGTCATGAGTTCAATGCCGGCGCGCTGCACGGCGACATGGACCAGCGCGCACGCATGACCATGCTTTCCAATTTCCGCGACGGCAAGCTGAAACTGCTGGTCGCTTCCGACGTCGCCGCCCGCGGCCTCGATATTCCCGACGTCAGCCACATCTTCAATTTCGACATCCCGACCCATGCGGAAGATTATGTGCACCGTATCGGCCGCACCGGCCGTGCCGGCCGTGCCGGCAAGGCTTTCACCATCGTCACCCGCTCGGACGGCAAGTATCTGGATGCCATCGAAAAGCTGATCGGCCAGGATATCGAATGGCAGGATGGCGATCTTTCGACCCTTGAGGAGCATGCGAACGAGGATGGCCCGCACGACCGGCCAAGGCGCGGCCACAAGGACGGCAGGACCGGGAAACCGGGCGCCGGGCGCGGTGCCAGGCGGGATAGCGGCGCTGCCGAGAAATCCGTTGTCGTTCCGGCCGAACATGTCGAGGAGCGTCGCGCGCGCAAGGCGGCGATCAGGAACGATAACGGCCAGCGCCGCGACGGATCGTATCCGGCCGAAAGCGACAAGAGCCGCCACGGAAGGCGCGACCCTGGCGATACGGCAGACCGGACGATCGGATTCGGCGACGATGTTCCCGCCTTCATGAAGGTCGCGGTCAAGCTCTGATATCAGGGGCTCCGGGCTACGGTGCGCCCTTTGAGGCTCGCTTCGCTTGCACCACGGGATGATGAAGATCGTTGCTGTGGTCGGGGCGCTACATTCCGACAGGCGTCGAGCCGATAGGCTCGTGTTCTCCCAAGATTTGATTCAAGCACCAGTCCCCCTCATCCTGAGGCACCCGCGAAGCGGGCCTCGAAGGACGCACCCAAAACATGGGTTTCATGCAAGGGAAAAAGGGGCCGGCCGGCTCTCTGGCAGCGGTACGAGGAGGCCACTATGCGCCAGCAGCCGGCCGGCCGACCCCACGGACCCAGGAGATGCGGCGGACCTGAGCATCATGGGGTATACGTCAGGCGACAATCGCACCAGCATTGTCTTGATTGCTCACCCTACCCGCAGCGACACTCGCGCAGCGTTTGCCGAAAATCAATAGTTTCTTAACCAACCGGCTGAAATTGCTGACGTTAAGGTTAAACTGCGCCGCATAACGGGCTGCATGCGGACGCCTTTCTTCGCATGCGAGGCAAGTTCCCGCTCAGGCGGCCTTCGCCACCACCCGGTTGCGGCCGCCACTTTTCGCCTCGTAAAGAGCGACATCGGCTCGCTTCATCAGGTCTTCCACCCTGTCGCCGTAAGGCTTCATCGAGGACACGCCGACGCTGACCGTGACCGTTATCCCCTCCCCGCCCTCCTCCCTGGTGAAAAAGGGAGCCCTGGCGATTTCCGCCCTTATCCGTTCAGCGACCTTTTCCGCCACCGGCTGATCGGTGTCGGGCATGACGACCACGAATTCCTCTCCACCGAAGCGGCAAGCGAGATCGATGCCGCGCACATTCTGGCGCAGCCGCCGCGCAAATTCCCGCAGCACGCGATCACCCCCGTCATGGCCGTGGGTGTCGTTGATCGCCTTGAAGCGGTCGATATCCGTTATCATGAGCGAGAGTGGACGCCGCCGGGCCGTGGCACGGTCGAACAGGGTTTGCAGATGGTTGTCGAGGTAGCGCCGATTGTGGAGGCCCGTCAAAGCATCGATGACCGCCATTTCCATCGTCTCAGCGACGCTCGCGCGCAGTTGTTCGTTATAGCGCTTGCGCCTGACCTGGGTGCGGATACGCGCAACCAGTTCCTGCTGGTCGACGGGGGTGGTGAGATAGTCGTTGATGCCAAGTTCCAGGCCGCGGACGATGCGTTCTTCCTCGCCGGCACCCGCGATGAGGATGATCGGCAGGAAACGCGTCCGGTCGAGCGAACGCAATTGCGAGCAAAGCCGCAACGGGTCGAAGGCGGCGAAACGCGTGGAGACGAGGATACATTCGTAACCGCCCTCGGCGGCCTCGAAAACGGCGGCATGGGGATCGGCGATGACGGTGCATTCGCCGGCATTGCGCAGCATTTTCTGCACGCGGTTCGCGGATTCCTGACGCTCGTCGACAAGGAGCACCTTGGCCGTGGCGTCGGATACCTCCCTCCGGCTCAGCAGTTCCTCGATGCCGATATTGCGCGTCGTCGACGCCCTCAGCCGCAATTCATCAGTCAGCATTTTCAGCCTGACGAGGCTTTTCACGCGCGTGATCAACTGGAGATCGTTCACCGGCTTGGTCAGGAAATCGTCGGCGCCGGCCTCCAATCCACGGATGCGGTCGGACGTCTGGTCGAGCGCCGTGACCATGACGACCGGAATGTGAGCGGTTGCCGGATCGGCCTTCAGCCGCCGGCAGACCTCGAAACCGTCCATGCCGGGCATCATGACGTCCAGCAAGACCACATCGACCCTGCCGCCCTCGCAGATTTCGAGCGCTTCGGTGCCATTGTTCGCGGTCAGCACTTCGAGATATTCGGCAAGCAGCCTGACTTCGAGCAGTTTGACGTTGGCTGGAATATCGTCGACGACCAGAATTCGCGCAGTCATGGCGCCCCTCGCTTCACTTTCGCCGGCCGGCGCGCCATCACGCGTCGCCCAGATAGGATTTGATCGTCTCGATGAATTTGGTCACGGAGATCGGCTTCGAGATATAGGCCTCGCAGCCCCCCTGGCGGATGCGCTCCTCATCCCCCTTCATCGCGAAAGCGGTCACGGCAATGACGGGGATCGAGCGCAGGTCATCGTCTTCCTTGAGCCATTTCGTCACCTCGAGCCCCGAGACTTCCGGCAACTGGATATCCATGAGGATCAGGTTCGGGCGATGCTGCCGGGCGAGGTCGAGAGCTTCGAGCCCGTTGCGGGTGCGAACGGTCTCGTACCCGCTGGCCTCGATCAGGTCGCGGAAGAGCTTCATATTGAGCTCGTTATCCTCGACGATCATTACTTTCTTAGGCATCGGCTCCTATCCCGCCCCACGATCCGGCCGACCAGAGCCGCACCGGAGACATGACCCCATGCGCTTTTCCTAGCGCAACTTGATTGACGAAACGCAAACCGCCGGAACGGTATTGTTTTCGTTTCTGCTCCGGCAAGCCTTATATATCCGGCCCGAGTCGGACAAAATGGCAAGGACGAGACCGGCAGAATTTCGAAATGCAGAAGATCAATCCAGACAGCGCCGAGAAAATCGCGATCCAGGGCCTCGCCTTCGTTGCCGGCGATCCGGATCTGCTCCGGCGATTCCTGGCGATAACCGGCATCGAGGCGGCGAATATCCGCGCCTCGGCACGCGAGCCCGGCTTCCTTGCCGGCGTCCTCCAGTTCATCCTCGCGCACGAGCCGACGGCAAAACGATTCGCTGAGGAAAG
>SCRB01000737.1 GCA_004299545.1 Rhizobiaceae bacterium | reverse complement strand
GTTTGAAAATACGATGATGGACGAGGTCAAGTTCTCGGCCCGGCGCACGATCGGGGGCGAGACAAAGGACTATCTCGTCATCACTTTGAAGGAGGCCTCGGTGACAGACTATGAACTGGCGCCGAGCACCGGCGAGCCGGACCTGATCGAGGACAGGGTGAGCTTTGCCTACAAGTTGATCAATTTCAACTATGACGGCGAGCACGAGATCGAAATGGATGTCCATGTCGGCAAGTGACGGACGCTTGCGGCGCAAGGGCAACGACATCGGGCAGCGGGACGGCAGCCACAAGGCGAGGCGCGAGGCGTTTCAGCCGTCGCTTTGGGATCGTCTCGTCAACGACCTTCCCGGATTGGTTTCGGAGATCGACGCGCTGCGGCGGATGCTGGAAGAGGAACTGGGCGCCGAAAAGCTGGAGGCCGTGCTCGCCGGCGGCAGGCGAGTGGTCGATGCGGACGCGGCGCTTTCGCCGGAATGCGCCAGGCGCGTCCACCGCTTCATGCTGCTGAGCGAGAGCCGAAGCGAACTGGAAAGGCGAGGCATCGTCGTCTCCTCGCGGGTCCTGCGCGAAGCTGTCCGTCGTGACATCGAGGCGCTTTTCAACACCGAGCGCTTCGAGGCGCGTCCGTTGCTGTCCGACCTGGAAGCCGAACAATCGGAGGACGATCCGCCGGCGCTCGCGGATTTTCCGTTCGTTCGCCGCAGCGTCGTGAATTTCGGTGTGCCGTCCTTCTCCGGCCGTTCTTCCCGCGACTTCGACCGGGACAGCCTCGCCAGGGAAATCCGCGCCATCCTCACGGCGTACGAGCCGCGCCTGAAAGAGGGAGCCACCAGGGTGACGGTGACGCTTGGCGACAAGAATGTCGGATTGAAGATCGACATCGATGCCGTGCTGTTGATGACGCCGTCGCCGGAGCGGCTGCGTCTCAGAACGACGGTCAACCTGGACAACGGCATGGCCCGGACGGATATTACGGACAGCTGAAATGGACCGCGTCTTTCTCGAATATTATGAAGAGGAATTGACGCATATTCGCGATCTGGCGGCCGAATTCGCCGATATGCACCCGGCGGTCGCGCGCAACCTTTCGCTGGACACCGTCCCCTGCCCCGATCCCTATGTCGAAAGGCTGCTAGACGGCGTCGCCTACCTTGCCGCGCGGACGCGCCTGAAAGCGGATGCCGAGCGCTCGCGCTTCGCGCGAGCCGTCATAGACGTGCTCTATCCCGACCTGATCGCGCCGACGCCCGCAATGGCCGTGGCCGTGCTGCGTCCGGGCCAGCAGGTACGCACAATGGTGGCGGGGCATGTCGTGCGGCGCGGCACGAAACTCGTCTCGGAACTGCATCCCGGTTTTTCGACACGCCCGACCTACACGACGGTTCAGGACGTAACCCTCTGGCCGGTCGAGATCGCGTCGGTCGCCTACTTCCAGGATCGGAGCGCGATGGCGACGGCCGGCATCGCGCCGGTTGTCGGGGACAGCGAAGCAGCGTTGCGCATCACGCTGCGGCGCAGCGGCAAAGGTTCGCTGGCGGAACTGGCCCTCGACCGGCTCGATATCCATTTTTCCGGCCGTGCGAAGGCACCGGCACTGTTTGATGCGATCTTCGGTTCCTGCCGGGCGCTCGGCGCGCGTCCTGCCGGCAAAACGGGGCAACTCACATTCCTGCCGCTGCCGGAAATGGTCGGCATCGGCGACAGCGAGGCATTGTTGCCCCGCACGCGTGAAACTTTCGAAGGCTATAGGCTGTTGCGCGAATATTTCGTCATGCCCGAGCGCTTTCACTACGTACGGGTCGAAGGCCTTGCGCCTGTCGTGAAAGCTTCGGGCGGCGATATGGAAATCGTTTTCCTGTTCGCCCGCCAGGCGCCGGAGCTCGCCGACGTCACCGCTGAACACCTTGCTCTTTTCGCCACGCCGCTGGTCAACCTCTTCGAGCGCGAATGCAACGTCGTCGAGCTTGATGCCAGGCGGACACGGCAGGTCCTCCACGCGGACCGGACACGGCCGAAGGACTTCGAGATCTACCGCATCTTGCGGGTGGAAGACGCCGACGATCCGGGGCCGGACGCCGAGATCCCGGCTCTCTTCGACCTCGGCCAGAATCGCGGGCACGGCTGGGTTTATTCGACCGAGCGGCGGCCGCGGCGCGCCGGCGAGGACGAGCGGCGCGAAGGCATGATGCGAACCTCCTATGCCGGAGACGACGTGTTCCTCGCCATCTCGCGGCCGGCAGGCTCGGCACCCGTCAGGGGATTGAAGCGGCTCGACGTCGTTGCCCTGTGCACCAATCGTGACCTGCCGATCCTCGATGACACCCCGACACTGACGCCCGAAAGCGGCGATCCGATCGAGGCCGTCGGGCTTATCGGCGCGTTGCGTCCGCCGCGTGCCTCGGTTCCGGCCGCCCTGCCCGCTGGCGCCGAAGGGGAATCGCGGACAGACGATCTGGCCTGGCGCCTCGTCTCGCAACTCTCCCTGAATTTCCTCAGCCTTGCGGCCGAAGGACGGGGCGCGGATCCGCTGCACGCCGTGCTTGATCTTTACGCCGACCGGGGCGACCCCGGCCTTGCCCGCCACGTGCGATCGATCACCCGCGTGGAATCTCACCCGGTCGTCGAACGCCTGCCGATCGCCGGGCCTATGTGCTTCGGCCGGGGTGTCGAAATCATCTTGCATGTTGATCAGTCGGTCCTGGCCGGCCAGAGCGCGTTGCTCCTGTCAGCCCTCTTGTCACGACTGTTCGCGCGCCATGCAGGCATCAACGGCTTCGTGCGCACGCGCACCCGGCTGACGCAGAAGCAGGAGGATGTGTCATGGCCGATGGCGCCGGGCAATCGCTACCTGATATAGGGGGCGAGACGCCGCTTTCGGAGGCCTTCGATTTCTTCGAGTTGTTGCGCCGGATGGAGCGCGACGGTCGATTGTTTGGCCATTCCGGACGGTTGTCGCACGAGCCCGCCCGTCTGCAGCAGCATGTCCGCCTGGGTTTCTCCCCGCGAGACGTAATGCGCTTCGAGCCCGAAAAGGACGCAATGCCCGCGCGTGTGATGATCGCGAATTTCGGGCTGCTCGGCCCTGAGGGCCCGATGCCGCTCCATCTTACCCGATGGGTCATGGATCGGCTCTCGCAACGATGGTTCGTCGGCCAGGAAGCGAAGGAAACGAGCGACACGACGTTCATGGATTTCGTCGATGTCCTCCAGCATCGGCTGACCGCGCTTTTCTACCGGGCCTGGGCTGACGCGACGCCCGCCGTCCAGGTCGAACGAGCCGACGGCGATCGCCTGCTGGCGATGCTGCGGTCGATGGCGGGCATCGGGCTGCCGGGAACACGCGATGGCGGTGGCACGACCGGGCTCGATCCGGTCAAGGTCCGCCAATCCGCCTCTCTCGCGATCCAGCGCGACGGGCCGGAGCGGCTCACGCAGTTTCTTGCCGAGGCATTCGGCGTGCCGGTGCGTTTGAGGGAATTCGTCGCGGCGTGGACTTCCATTCCCCCGAGCCTGCAGACGCGGCTCTCGCGCGCCTATGCCAGACTCCACCAGGAAGCCTGTATCGGACCGCGGACATTCGGCCGCCAGAGCCGCGTCGAAATCCGCATCAGCCCTCTTGACCTGAAGACCTACCGGACATTCCTGCCCGGCGGCAAGCGCCTCGACTTTTTCAAGCGCGCTGTCCGCGATCTGATCGGCGAGGGCCTCGACGTCGATCTTCGCCTCGTGCTTGCCCGGCCTCAGGTGCCGCAGGCGCGTATCGGCAAGACGCAACTTGACCGCACCGCGTGGCTGGCACCTGCCAATGATGCCCCGGACGCGGAGGATCTCCTGCTTCGCACCATCGTCGGCCGCCGTCCGGAAATTGCGGGGAGAGCCGCGTGAGCCTTGTTTTGACGATAGAACACGGCCCCCACGCGCAAGCGGTCCGCCAGACGCGCCTTGACGAAGGCGATCTCGTCATCGGCCGAGGGGTGGATGCGGACTGGCGAATCGAGGACCCCGATCAATTCGTGTCGCGCGCCCATTGCCGCATCACTGCCGAACGGAACGGCTATTTCATCACCGACACATCGAGCAGCGGACTGTTCATCGACGATTCCGGCAGCCCTCTCGGGCAAGGCAATTCCGCACGCCTGTGCAACGGAATGCGCCTCCGCCTCGGTGACTACGTCCTCGGCGTCAGCCTGGGAGGCGGAGACGGAGGAAACGGCCGCGCGGCCGCTGTCGACGCCCCATCCGACCTGAGCTCGCCGCAAAACTCCGGTAGCGACGATTTCTTTTCGGCGCGCTCCGAGGAAGAGCCGGCGCCGCCACGACCGGCAGACCTTCCCGACCCGTTCGAACGGCCGGTCGCCGGCGCCTACCGGAATGCCGGGGAAGGTGGTGGCGACGGTTTGCGCTCGGCTGCTTTCGATGATCCATTCAGCCTCGACCCCCTCCCTGCCCCCAATCCCGATGATGATGTCCCTTCAGTCTATGGAAGCGGGCGGGGCGACGCATTTTTCCCCGAATCTCGATCCGGCGATCGGCGGCCGCCGGTGGCCGCGCGCACCGCGACGGAGTGGACCGACAGCGATGCGGCCGGTTTCGGCTTCGGCAATCCGGTGCAGCCGGGGACGGATCGGGATTCCCGGTCGGCCGCGCACCATGATCGGGTGCCAAACGATCAAGCCGGGTCACGAGCAATGCGCGAACCGCCGGACCAGCGCGATGCTTCTCCCGCAGGGCTGCCGCGCGCGGCGCAGTTGCATCCGGATGCCGCGCTCCGTGAAGCCTTTCTGCGCGGGCTGGGACTCGACGGGGCGGATCTCCCCGATCGCGACCAATTGGCCGAGATGGAGAGGTTCGGCCGCCAGTACCGGCTGATGATGGACGGGCTGATGCAATTGCTGCG
>SCRB01000736.1 GCA_004299545.1 Rhizobiaceae bacterium | reverse complement strand
GCCAGCGGCACCCCCATGGCGAGCGATTTCTTGGAACCGCAGAACAGGAAGGCGATCTTATCCTCGCGGTTGAAGCCAAGCAGCCGGGCGATTTCTGTTGCAAGCGCGTAGATGACGAGGAAAAGCAGCATCGAAGCGATCGCGGTTTCCACGAGCAACAGTGGCCGGTAATGCGTCCATATCCCCGCGGCGGTGGCGTTGGAGACTGCGTTCATGACGATCGCCAGGATGATCAGCCGGTCGGCATGCTTGACCCAATATGCATTCCTGGCGATCCAGCCGGCAAGCCAGATGCGGCTGACCTGACCGAGAGCGATCGGCAGCACGACGAGCAGCAGCACCTTCAGGAGCGTCGGCAGGAGTGGGACCGACATGCCGACCGCCTGCAGGTACCACGCCATCCACAAGGGCGTGACGACAACGGCGATGAGGCTCGACAGCGTCGCATTGAAGAGCGCGGTCGGGACATTGCCGCGTGCCATCGATACCATGGCGACGGATGAGGAAACGGTGGACGGCAACGCTGCCACGTAGAACAGGCCGATCTTCACCGGGTCCGGCAGGAGATGCGGCGCCGCGAACTGGAATAGGAGAACGACGGCGGGAAAAAGAACGAAAGTCGCAAGCTGGATGGCGGCATGGACGCGGACGTTGCGGAAGCCTTCCAGCATGCGCTCGGGCACCAGCGTCAGGCCGTAAAGATAGAACACGCCGCAAATGCCGTAATTCGTCACCCAGTCGAGATGCAGGACGCCGTGCGACTTGCCGATTGACGGAAGCGCGAAACCGATGATGACGACGAGGACCAGGCCCGCGAGGAAGTAATCCAGTTTCAGTTTCACGCGACGGTCCCGCTTCTCGGAAAGGTTTTGGCCGGCAACGCAGCAGGCGCGGCCGGCATATTGCACGGCAGGGGTTTTCAGCCAAGCAGGTCGGGGCGTCTTTCGTGCGTGAGCCGGAGTGCTTCCTCTCGCCGCCAGGCGGCGATCTTCGCATGGTCGCCGGAGAGCAGGACCTCGGGGATCGGGCGGTCCTCGAAGCGTTGCGGCCGCGTGTAATGCGGATATTCGAGAAGCCCGCCTTCGAAGCTTTCGTCCTCGCCGGAGGCGTGATTGCCCATGACGCCGGGCAGGAGGCGCACCGCCGCGTCGAGAAGCA
Source organism: Rhizobiaceae bacterium (assembly GCA_004299545.1). Classification (GTDB taxonomy): domain Bacteria; phylum Pseudomonadota; class Alphaproteobacteria; order Rhizobiales; family Rhizobiaceae; genus Mesorhizobium_L. The sequence goes on along the minus strand of SCRB01000736.1, from coordinate 4,297 downwards.
CGAGCGCGGCCGGCTCGCCTCCGGAAAGGATATAATCGCCGAGCGATACCTCCTCCAGGTTGCGCGCCTCGATGACGCGCTGGTCGACGCCTTCGAAGCGGCCGCAAACGATGATGGCGCCGGGACCGTCCGCCAGCCGGCGGACGCGTTCCTGCGTCAAGCGATGCCCGCGCGGGCTCATGAGGAGCTTCGGTCGCTCGTCGCCACCACCACCGGCCGCATGGTCGATCGCCGCCGCGAGAATGTCGGCGCGCATGACCATGCCGGCGCCGCCGCCGGCCGGCGTGTCGTCCACGGTCCTGTGCCTGTCGGTGGCAAAGTCCCTGATCTGCACCGTATCGAGCGACCACAGGCCGGCCCTGAGCGCCCTGCCGGCAAGCGAGACGGCGAGATGCCCCGGAAACATTTCGGGATAGAGCGTCAGAACAGTGGCACGGAAGCTCACCGGTTGCCTCCCGCCGAATGCGGTCCGCGCGGCCGGGATGCGGCATCGAAGGATGCTCCCTCCTTGCCGGATCGCGCCGCGGGTTGCGCTTCGTCGTCGGCTTCGATGCCGGCGGCGACGGGATCGATGCGGGCAAAGCCGCTACCTGTATCGACCTCCGGAACGGCCGCCTTGGTGAACGGGATCATGATCGAGCGGCCGTCCGCCAGTTTCAGTTCCAGTACGTCGCCGCCGCCGAAATCATGGACGGCAACGATGTGGCCGAGCGCCATGCCGCCAGCGCCCTTCACTTCGAGGCCGATCAGGTCGGCATGATAGAATTCTTCCTCGTCGAGGTCGTCCGGCAGGGCGGAACGGTCGATGAAAAGCGGCGTACCCGTCAGGGCGGCGGCGGAATCCCGGTCGGCGATTCCGGCGAAGCGGAGGACCACGCCGTTTGTCGCCAGTCTCGCTCTGGCGATCTCGAAGACGCGCCCGTCAGGTCCGAAGAGCGGACCGTAATCGCCGATCGACTCAGGATCGCCGGTGAATGTTTTCACACGCACTTCTCCCTTTATGCCGTGCGGGGCGCCGATCACGGCCATCTGCACCGGATTTGTCGGTCTGGGCGCGCTCATTTGGCAGCTCGTCATTCCATTCAAAACTGTTCGATCTTCACCGGACGCTAACCGGAACCGGGGAAGGTATCATGGTTTGGCGCATGTCGGTGTCCCGGAATTGCCGCACCGTTTCGGGCGCCGTGCTTTAACGGAAAAAGAACGCATCAGGAATGCAAGAGTTTCTCGTCCCGGCAACGGCCGATCTGCAGAGCGCCCGCGACGCCTGGCTGCAGGCGCTTGCCGGCGAGCGGCGGCTCTCGCCCCTCACCGTCGAAGCCTATGAACGTGATACGCGCCAGTTCCTTCACTTCCTGACCGGGCACCTCGGCGGCGCGCCGGGTCTTTCCGACATAGCCGCGCTTCGCACCGCCGACCTGCGCGCTTTCCTTGCCTACCGCCGCGGCGGTGGCGCAGGCGCGCGGTCGCTTGGCCGTGGCCTTGCCGGCATCCGCTCATTCCTCCGTTTTCTTGAACGGAGGGGTCTGGCCAGTTCGGCAGGCGCGAGCGCGCTGCGGGCACCGAAGCAGCCGAAATCACTGCCGAAGCCGCTCACCGCGAAGGATGCGCGCCGCGTTGCCTCGACCGAAGGCCAGCTTGCCGAGGAGCCATGGATCGCGGCGCGTAACGCCGCCGTCCTGACGCTGCTCTATGGCGCGGGGTTGCGCATTTCCGAAGCGCTCGGTCTCAATGCGGATGGACTCCGGGGAAAAGGCGAAACCGCGATCCGCGTCACAGGCAAGGGCGGCAAGACGCGGCTCGTTCCTATCCTACCGGTCGTCGGCGAGGCCGTCGCCGCATACCGGCGGCTCTGCCCCTATCACCTCGATTCCGGAGCGCGGCTTTTCCGCGGCGCGCGGGGCGGGCCTCTCGATCCGGCGATCATCCAGCGCGAGATGCGGAAGCTGCGCGGCGCGCTCGGCCTGCCGGACACCGCCACGCCGCATGCGCTCCGGCATTCCTTCGCGACGCATCTGCTAGCGCGGGGCGGCGACCTCAGGACCATCCAGGAGTTACTCGGCCATGCCAGCCTGTCGACGACGCAGATCTACACGGGGGTCGATACGGCGCGCCTGCTGGAGATCTACGAGACGGCGCATCCGCGTGCCTGACCGGCGTGATTCCGCGTTTGCACGAATTGCCGGCGGCGGATTAACGGTTTGTCCGCTTTTTGCCGTCACGATGACGGTATGAAACGCGCACTCGCCATCGCCGACCACGCCGCGGACCTCACCTTCAGCCTCGTTCTCGGGTTGAACCTGTTTTTCCTGCTGTCCTTCCTCGTTGTCGCCTCCCTCGCCGCATTCGGCCACTGACGGAAACGCGGCGGCATTTTCTCGCAAACGCGTTGGTCGAAAAGGTGAATTTGCTCACGGCTTCCTCTCGCTGAGCGATTCATGCATGCTTCCTTTTGTCGCAGGAAATGCGTATGTCATGAAAAGGGCTTCGTAGCGGACGAGGCATGGTTGCGCCACAGGCGTTACCTGCTATCAGCGTCCTCGATTTCCGTGGATTCTCCGCATGAGCGGCATTGACGACCCACTCCGCCGGAGCGGCTGGCTCCCGGGCGCTGACAGCCTCGATTTTCTCCGGAAGATCAGGTACCGGGCCCTCTTGCGTCGCGGCTACTCGCTGCTGAAGGCGAGAGGGATTTTCATCGTTCTCGTCGCCTGCGTGGTGGGCGCCATTTCCGGCGCTTTCGTCAGCCTGATGAGCTTCACCGTACAGCAGATGCACTGGTTCCTCTTCGGCCTGCCCAAGGGGGCGCGGCTGTCGAGTATGTTCGCCCTTTTCGACCCTCAATACGCGCTCGTACCCGCTGCCGGCGGCGTGGTCATGGGGCTGAGCGTCGCCTATCTGCGCTACCGGAACTATCGCGGCCTGGTCGACCCGATCGAGGCCAATGCCCTGCATGGTGGGCGCATGTCGATGGTCGATACGCTGATCGTCGTTTTCCAGACCATGGTTTCGAGCGGCTGCGGCGCCTCGGTCGGGCTGGAATCCGGCTACACGCAAATGGGGTCGGGCATCGCTTCCCGCTTGGCGCGCACGCTCGGCCTGCGGCGCTCCGATGTGCGCGTGCTGGTCGGCTGCGGTTCGGCGGGTGCCATCGCGGCTGCCTTCCAGGCGCCTCTGACGGGCGCTTTCTACGGCTTCGAGCTCATCATCGGCGTCTATACCGTCGCCAATGTCGCGCCGGTTCTCGCCGCCGCCATCTCGGCATCGCTGGCATCGGCCTATCTGGGGGCCGTCGAATTCCCGATCCATGTCGGGGAAATGGCCAAGATGATGCCCTACCAGTATCTCCCCTACCTGCTGCTCGGACTGGTCGGCGGCGCGGCGTCCATCCTCATCATGTATCTCGTCACGATAGTCGGCCGCATCTTCGTCAAGCTCTCGATCGACGCGATGATCCGTCCTGTGATCGGCGGTGTGCTCGTCGGCCTGCTGGCACTTGGAACGCCGCAGGTCTTGTCGAGCGGCCACGGCGCGCTCCAGATCCAGTTGCAGATGAACTATGGCCTGGCGACGATCGCGGCGGTTTTCGTGATGAAGATCGCGGCTTCGGCGATATCGCTCGGCGCCGGCTTTCGCGGCGGCCTGTTCTTCGCCTCGCTCTTCCTGGGAGCCTTGCTCGGCAAGATCTTTGCGGCGCTGATGGCGATTTTCTCGCCGCAGACGGGGATCGATCCGAGCGTTGCGGCGGTCATCGGCATGACGTCGGTCGCTGTCGGCATCGTCGGCGGCCCGCTGACGATGACGTTCCTGGCGCTCGAATCGACCGGGGACCTGACGCTGACAGGCGTCGTGCTCGCAGGTTCGATCATGTCCGCCATGCTGGTGCGCGAGACCTTCGGCTATTCCTTCTCGACCTGGCGGCTGCATCTGCGCGGCGAGACGATCAGGAGCGCGCAGGATATCGGCTGGATGCGCTCGCTCACGGTCGGATCGATGATGCGCAGCGACGTCAGGTCGGTCGATGCCGACCTGCCCGTCGCGGAAGTGCGAAAGCGGGTGCCGCTCGGCGCGGCGCAGCGGGTCATCGCGGTCGACGAAGACCAGCGCTATGTCGGCATCGTCCTCGTGCCGGACCTCTATGCAACGGAAAACGACGACCGGGACGGGAATATGGTGCCGGTCCGGGAACTGGCGCGATTCCAGGATGCGGTGCTGGTCCCGTCGATGAACGTCAAGGTCGCCGCCGACATGTTCGCTTCAGCCGACAGCGAGGAACTCGCCGTCGTCGGCGATCTCT
>SCRB01000735.1 GCA_004299545.1 Rhizobiaceae bacterium | reverse complement strand
GAACTCGGCACGCGAGAAATCGGCGGGAGCGCGAAAACATGCACCCTCGAAACGGGCGTCGTTGAAGAAGCAGCCTTGCGCGAAATCCGCCACCTCCTCGACCGCTGCCTTGCGGAACCAGCTGACACCCTGAAACCGTGCACCCCGCGCGACGATGCCGCGAGGAAACCGCGCGCCGGTGAAGTCGACTCCCGTCAAAGACAAACCCGTCAGGTCGAGACGGTCCTCGCAGACGATTCCGGCAAAGTCGACGCAATCGCCGTGCCGCCAGGGAACGGTCAGCCGGGCGCGGATTTCCGCCGCCTTCATCAGACCGCCTCCTCGAGCCGCTCGCTTGCCAGCGACACCATCTCCGAGGCCCATGGGAAAGCAAGGTCTTCGGCGAGGTCGCTGCCCGACGCGTCGTGGATCACGCGCTCGCCGATCTGCACGGCGCCATGGGTGAGCATCAGTTCGGCCAGACGCTTGCTGCCGCCGTTGAAGGTCTCGTCATATTCGCTGTCGCCAAGGCCGAAGACGGCGAAATGAACGCCGGCAAGCTTTGCATCCGACGCCTCCATCGCCTTCGCGAAGGGTTGCGCCGAGCCCGGCAGCTCGCCGTCGCCATAGGTCGAGCAGACCATGAGATAGAAGCGACCCTGGTCGAAACCGGCCGGATCGAAATCCGACAGGTTGGCGACACTCACCTCGTGCTCGGCTTCGAGTTCCCCGGCGATGTCTTCCGCCAGCATCTCGGCATTGCCGGTCTCGGTTCCGTAGAGGATGGTGATGTTCATGCCTGTGGCTCCTCAATCCGTACAGCCAGTTGCAGCATTTCTGCGCGACTTGCGATCTTGCGCCGGCAACGGTTCGGCTGGGCGGCGGCGCATTCGGCCGCGTCAATGCATTGCCATCCGGCATAGGTGACGATGGCGGGACGGCCCGCGAAGACAGCCCGCCCGGCCTTCGAACCGGCCTGCGGCATATTGCCGAAATCCGCCAGGATACGTGCGGCAAGCCCCTGTGCGTCCGTGCGGTTTTCGGGGATCGTGCCGCGCGGGCCGCGGCGGAACCATCCAGCCGCATAAAGGCCCTGGGCGAGAATCCCGGCTTCCGGATCGAATGCCTCGCCGAGCAACCGGTCGCGCCGTAAGGCGTCGGCCCCGGCCTCGAAGCCGATAGCGGTCAGGAACGTATCGCAAGGAACAATCCGTTCGGCGCCAGCGCCATCCCGGAAGCGGACGGCGGCGACATGGCCGCGCTCGCCCTCCACCGCAACAGGAGTCAGGCTGAAGCGGAAGGCGATGCGCTTCGGTCCACCCTGCGTGGCGGCGAGGCTCGCCAGCGCGTCGATCTTCTTCATGCCCTCCGGTTCGTCGCTGGTTCCCGGATCGACCACATTAACCGTCACACCCGAAAGCTTGGCGAGTTCCTTCACCATGACCGCGTCGAAGCGCGCTGCTGCGGCCGGCGAGCGGCCGACGATGGTGATCTCCTCGACCGGTGACCGTGCCAGCCATTCGCTCGCCTCGGGACCGAGATCAGAGCCGGCGAGTTCCTCCGGCGTCTTGGCGAGAAGGCGCAGGAGATCGATGGCGACATTACCGTTTCCCATCAACACGACACGGCGGCCAAGCTTCGGAAGCCGGGCAGCATCGGGATGATCGTAGAGCGCCCGCGTCAGTTCGCCGGCGCGGATCACTCCGTCGAGGTCCTCGCCGGGAATGCCGAGCCGCCGGTCGCTCGAAAGCCCCGCCGCCAGCACCACGGCGTCATAGGCTTCGCGCAGCACGGCAAGCAGGGGCGCATCGACTGTGACATTACCAAAGAAGCGCGCGCCTTGTCGTTCGAACAACCGTTCGAACTGCCTTGTGACGGCCTTGGTCCCCTGATGGTCGGGCGCGACGCCGTAGCGGACCAGCCCGTAAGGCACCGGCAGCCGGTCGATCAGATCGACAGCAAGTTCCGGCTCGGCCTTGAGCAGCGCCTGCGCCAGATAGCAGCCGGCAGGCCCGGTTCCGATGATGGCGACCGAACGGCTCACGGCGTCACCTGTGGCGCGGCCCAGGGCAGCGGCGCGCCTGAGAGATCGACATAGATCGCCTTCTGCGCCATGTAGGCGCGGATGCCGGCGCGGCCCTTCTCGCGGCCGGTTCCGCTGTCCTTCTCGCCGCCGAAGGGCGTTGAGATCGAAAACTGCTTGTAGGTGTTGATCCACACCGTGCCGGTGGTGATGGCGCGGGCGATACGCCAGCTTTTCGGGAAGTCCTTCGTCCAGATGCCGCAGGCGAGGCCGTAATCATTGTCGTTCGCCTGCCGGATGAGGTCGGCTTCGTCCTCGAAAGGCAGCACGACAAGGACGGGGCCGAAGACCTCCTCGCGGCAGATGCGCGCCGTGTTGGAGACGCCGGCAAGGATCGTCGGAAGATAATAGGCGCCCCGCTCATAAGCCGCACCGGACGGCACGGAGCCGCCGCAGAGCAATTCGGCACCCTCCGCGACCGCGCGGGCGACATGGGCGGCGACCGCGTCGCGATGATCGAAATGAACGAGCGGCGCGACCTGCGTCGCCGGGTCGTGCGGATGGCCTATTTTCAGCGCTTTCGTCGCCTGCACCAGACGCGCGACGAATTCGTCGTGGATCGAACGCTCGACGAAGAGACGGGAGCCGGCGATGCAACTCTGGCCGCTGGAAGAAAAGATGCCGTAGAGAATGCCGGCCAGCGCCTGCTCCATGTCGGCATCGGCGAAGACGATGGTAGGCGACTTGCCGCCGAGTTCCAGCGACACCGGCATCAGCTTCTCCGCCGCCTGCCGCGCCAGCTTGCGGCCCGTCTCGGTGCCGCCGGTGAAGCTCACCCTTGCGATATCCGGATGCTCGACCAGCAGGTTGCCGATTTCACGCCCGGCGCCAGGCAGGACAGAAAACAGCCCTTTCGGCAGGCCCGACGCCTCGACGATGCGGGCGAGCTCGAGGCTGACCAGCGGCGACCAGGAAGCCGGCTTCAGCAGGACGGCGTTGCCTCCGGCAAGCGCCGGCGCCACCTTCTGCGCGTCGGACGCGATGGGCGAATTCCATGGCGTGATGGCGGCGACCAGACCGAGCGGTTCGTAGATCGAAAGCGTCAACGCGTCTCCCCTGCGGGTGGTCAGTTCCTCGTCGCTCGTTTCGAGCGCGGCGCCGAAATAGCGGAACGTGCCCGCGGCCGAGGCGGCGAGCGCGCGCGTCTCGCGCAAGGTCTTGCCGGTGTCACGCGTCTGGATGCGGGCAATGCGCTCGGCATTGGCCGCAATGCCGTCCGCGATAGCATAGAGGTAGCGGGCGCGCTCATGCGGACGCAGATTGCGCCAGGCGAGATCGGCTTGCGCCTTTTTGGCTCGCTCGATGGCGCGTACCCCGTCCTCGCGCGAGGCACCGCGCAACACGCGGTTGACGCTACCGTCGGCGGGGAAGATCGATGTGATCTCCGCGCCCGTCCCCGCTTCCCATTCGCCGCCGACGAACAGCCGGCCGTCGGGAAGCTCGACATCCAGCGTCTCGATCTTCGGCATTTCGGTCATTCGTCTTCTCCCTAACAGCCTCTTAGATGGCTACCGGACCGATATGGTTTCGGATTTCGCGCAGCACACTGTAGACCGTCGTCACGGAAGTCTTGGCGTTGCCGGCTGAAGGCTGGTTCTCGATGCGGATCGAATAGCGCGCGAGCGGCGAGGCGACGCGATATTCGTGGATGTTGCCAGAAGCGGCCGGGTCGGCGACCAGTTCGACCGCGGTCGCGTCGAAGCCGGCGCCGGCCAAGGCAAGCGTTGCGGCGACATTGGCGTTCTTCGGATAGTCTCGGGCAGCCTCGCGCGCGGTGCCGGTGAAGAAGGTCTTCGGCTCCTGCAACCCCGGCAGATCGAGCAGGGTTTCGGCCGGCGTGCCGAGCCAGGCACGCGGCGGCTTGGTGCCGCGATAGCGCACTGACAGCCCACCGGCTACGCCAAGCGCCGCCAGCAGGTCTATCCCGCCAATGGCGCCGGACGGCAGGATCAGTCGCGCGCTTCCGTCGCGCGCCGCCGCTCTCAGGTCCTTCTCCAGCGCGGCATCGGCCAGTGCCCCGATCGAGACGAGAACGACGCTTGTGCCGGCCCGCAAAACCGAGGGGACATGGGCTGCAACGGCACCATGGCCCGCGCATTCGACAACGAGGCCGGGTCTGGTCGCGAGGAGCGCGGTGGCGTCCGTCACCACCTCCAAACTGTCGGCGAGACCAGCGAAACTTCTATCGAGTCGCGAACGGATTTCCTCGACTTGCTCCTCCAGCACCAGCACCGTCAGATGCTCAAGGTGAAGCTTCGTGTCGGCCATCAGGCCGAGCAATGTTGTCGCGATATTGCCGAAGCCGATCAGCGCCAGACGCATCGGATCACTCCCTGTTGCCCGCGGCGCCGGCCGGCGGGCCGGAAAAAGCTTCACCAAACGGGCCGATGGCGCACATATCGACTTCTAAAACCTGCGGGCCGTCAGCAGCCATCGCCGCGTCGAAGGTCTCCGCGAAAGCCTCGACGGAAGCAATCCTGCGGTGCGGCATACCGATCGAGGCGCAGAAAGTGGCAAAATCGGGCACGGCCACCTTCGAATAATGCCGGCGCGAGCCATATTGCGCGTCCTGAATATTCTCGATGACGCCATAGGCCTGGTCGTTCATCAGCACGTAGACGAGCGGCGCGCCCGTATCGACCGCCGTGATCATCTCGGCGAGGCCGAGCATAGTGCCGCCATCGCCCAGAAGCGTCACCGCCTTCGGTCCAAGCGAGCCGAGCGCCGCGCCGATCCCCATCGCAACGCCTTGGCCGATGCCTCCGCCCAGCGCATGGACGCCGAGGCGCGGACCGGCGATCGGCACATAGCGGTTGCCGAAGGTGGAGTTCGAGATCGTCACGTCGCGCACCCAGGGATGCGCGCTTGCCGCGACCCGCGCCGACAGCGCATCGGCGACCACGCGATAAGGCCCCATCGCGTCACGCATCCGCCCTTCGGCCTGCGCCCGCGCGGTGGCGATGTCGAAGGCGAGGTTCGGATCGGTCGCCAGCTTTTCGGGGAGACGGTCGATGAGGCGGCGCAGCGTATCGGCGGCATCGCCATGGGCGAAAATGTCGATGGGATAGTTGCGGCCGCCCTGCGCGGCGTCCGCATCGATCTGGATCAGCGGCGCCGGCAGCTTCATCCGGTTGTTGCGCGTCTCGTTGCCGCGCAGCCGCGAACCCGCCACGATCATCAGGTCCGAGCGTTCATAAAGCGCCACCGCCTCGGGCGTCATGTTGAAGGCGCCGAGGCTCGCCGGAGAATCCTCGGAAACGATCGCGCGGCCATTGGTCGAGGTAACGATGCCGAAGCCGCGCCGCATCAGTTCGGTCGCCTCCACGCTTGCGCCGCGAGCGCCGCCACCGAGCCAAAGAAGCGGCCGCCTCGCGCTCGTCACCAGCGCGGCGATCTCGTCGATCACCGCATCGGGAGCCGACGGCGCGACCCTGACCGGCGGATGGATACGGTTCGGAAAGCGCGCATCGGACCTCTGCACATCGACCGGGATCTCGAGGCTGACCGGCCCGGTCGGCGCCGATAGCGCGGCCGAACAGGCGGCCGCCATCACGCCGAGCGCGTTATTCGCGTCCCATATGCGGAAGACCGCCTTCGACACGCCGCGCAGCATTTCCGGCTGGCGCGGCACGTCGTGAATGGCCGCGCGGTCGCGGTCGGCGAAGGCGAGATCGACCTGGCTGGTGATGTGCAGCACCGGGCTGCCGGCGGTCAGCGCCTCGGCCTGCGCGCCCGCCGCATTGCCCGCCGCCGTGCCTGTCGAGGTGAAGCAGACGCCGGGTTCGCCGGTGACGCGGGCATAGGCGTCGGCCATGTTCATGGCGCCGGCCTCGCCGCGCGCCGGGACGAAGCGGATGCGCCCCTGCCGCGCGATCGCGTCGAGGATCGGCATATTATGGATCGAGATGACGCCGAAGGTGGTCCTTACGCCGATCTCGGCCAGGTAATGGGCGATGAAATCGCCGACGGTCCCGGTCTGCATTCTGGTTTCCTGCTTCATGGCGTGCCTCAGATATGGCGTGAGAGGCCGCCCGAAACCTCGAGATGGGCGCCCGTAATGTAGCTCGCCGCTGGCGAGCCGAGAAAAGCGATGGCCGCGGCGGCCTCCGCCGGGTCGCCGAGGCGGCCGAGCGGGATTCCCTTGCGTTTCGCCAGCGCTCCGTACCATTCGGCGCGGCTCTGGCTCTGGTCCTGGCGCTCGGCGAAACGCCGTGTCCACTGGCCCGAGCCGACGAGGCCGAGCAGGACCGAATTCACCCGCACGTCGGGGGCGAGTTCGAGGCTGAGCGACTTGACGAGGTTCTGGACGCCGGCCCGTGCGGAAGAGGTACACACCATATGCGGCTCGGGCTGATAGGCGAGCAGCGAATTGACCGCGACGATCGCTCCCTTTGAGGCGCGCAGCATCGGCAGGAA
>SCRB01000734.1 GCA_004299545.1 Rhizobiaceae bacterium | reverse complement strand
CGAGGAATTCCTCGAAAACACCAAGCTCGAACTCTTCCAGGACCAGGTCTTCTGCTTCACGCCGAAGGGCGGGCTGATCGCCCTGCCGCGCGGGGCGACGCCCATCGACTTCGCCTATGCCGTCCATACAGAAGTCGGCGACACCTGTGTCGGCGCCAAGGTCAACGGCCGCATCATGCCGCTGATGACGGAATTGAAGAATGGCGACGAGGTGGAGATCATACGTTCGAAGGCGCAGGTCCCGCCCGCCGCGTGGGAATCGATGGTCGTCACCGGAAAGGCGCGCTCGGCGATCAGGCGCGCCACCAAGGCGGCGATCCGCAAGCAATATTCCGGCCTCGGCGTGCGTATCCTGGAACGCACCTTCGAGCGTGCCGGGAAGAAATTCACCAGGGATGGATTGAAGCCGGTCATGCACCGGTTGGCGCGCAAGGATGTCGAGGACGTTCTCGCCGCGGTCGGGCGCGGCGAACTTCCGTCTTCCGACGTCCTCAAGGCGGCTTTTCCCGATTTCAAGGAAGATCGCGCGCAGGCCTCGCAAAAGCAGCGCAAGGAAGGCTGGTTCAACCTCCGCAATGCCGCCGGCATGCTCTTCCAGGTGCCGGGCCGTTCGTCCTCCCGCAAGAGCAGGGGCGCGAGGCATGAGGAGGCGAACGCGGCCTTGCCGATCCGTGGCCTCGGCGGCGACCTGCCCGTTCGCTTCGCACCGGAAGGCGCCGTGCCGGGAGACAGGATCGTTGGTATCGTCCAGCCCGGCTCCGGCATCACCATCTATCCGATCCAGTCGCCGTCGCTGACCGCCTTCGACGACCAGCCCGAACGGTGGATCGACGTGCGCTGGGACATCGACGAAACGACGCACGAGCGGTTTCCCGCGCGCGTGTCCGTGACCGCCATCAACGAACCCGGCTCGCTTGCCGAAATCGCCGGCGTGGTGGCGGCGAACGACGCCAATATCCATAACCTGTCGATGGTGCGGACTGCATCGGATTTCACTGAGATGCTGATCGATCTCGAGGTCTGGGACCTGAAACACCTGAACAGGTTGCTCTCGCAATTGAAGGAGAACCGGAGCGTCAGCGAAGCGCGCCGTGTCAACGGATGAGCACGGTGGTCCGGACCTGCGACGAAAAGGACGATACGGGTCTTGAAAGAGCCGCTATTCTCCCGGATGCGAGGGAGGAAGGGATCCTTCAAGGGAACGGCATCGGTGCGCGGTCGTTGTGACAAGCCCGCTTTTTGTTGTTCTTTGTGCAGACCGCCGCTATATGAATTCTGCAATTCCGCTGCGGAATTGCAGAGCGAGGGGCGCTCGATCTACTTTACGTGCAACGGCCGGAACCCTGCGCATGCGGGGGAAAAGGCTGTTGGAACCAAGGACCACGAAGCGTGCTTTTTCGGCGCCGCAAGCCAGATAGCTTTTACCAGCGGTTGCGCCTGTGGGTCTGGCCGCGCCGGTCCTTCCAGCGCTCGCTGCAATATATGTCGAAGCGGGTGCTGCGCCTTACCGGTTCGCCGCATGCGATCGCCGCGGGTGTCGCTGCCGGCACTTTTACCTCCATGACGCCATTTCTCGGCTTCCATATTCTGGCCGCTGCCTGCATCGCCTATGTGATCGGGGGCAATCTCGTCGCTTCGACGATCGCCACCGGCTTTGCC
>SCRB01000733.1 GCA_004299545.1 Rhizobiaceae bacterium | reverse complement strand
GCCGCTGCGCGACAGAAGTTCCGCCAGTGCCAGCGCCAACAGGAGCGCGCGCGCCTCCTTCGGCATCTCGGCGAGCCCGGATTGGTAAAGCATCGAGGGGGAACGGTCCGCCCAGAGCCAGACGGTGTGGGCCGCTTCCCATTCGCGGTCGCGCACGAACGTATGGTCGTCGCGGGCCGAGCGCCGCCAGTCGATGCGCGCGGTCGCGTCGCCTTCGACATAGGGCCGGAACTGCCAGAAATTCTCGCCGATGCCGCGCCTGCGCCGGCCGTGCCAGCCGGCGATCACCGTGTTGACGACGCGCCGGGCCTCGACCAGCAGGTCGGGCACCAGCGCGGCACGGCTGCGGGCATGGGCAAGAGCATCCCTGGCGAGAACCGGATGAGACGCCTCGCCGATACGAGCCATCAGCTTCCTTTCACCAGCCGTTCGATGACGTCGCCCACGCTCTTGCCCTCCGCGCGGGCGGCGAATGTCAGTGCCATGCGGTGCTGGAGAACGGGTTCGGCAAGCGCCCGCACGTCGTCTACCGACGGCGCCAGGCGGCCGTCATAAAGCGCGCGGGCGCGGGCGCACAGCGTCAGCGCCTGGCTGGCGCGCGGCCCAGGTCCCCAGGCGACATGCTTGTCCGTATCGGCATCGCCTTCGCCGGGACGCGCCCGACGGACGAGCGCGAGGATCGCCTCGACGACGCTTTCGGGCACCGGCATGCGCCGGACCAGAAGCTGGATGGCGCGCAGGCGTTCCGCCGTCAGGACGTTTTCGGCGCTGACTTCAGCGATGCCGGTCGTCTCCAGCAGGATACGGCGCTCGGCGGCGAGATCCGGATAGGGCACGTCGATCTGCATGAGGAAGCGGTCGAGCTGTGCTTCCGGCAGGGGATAGGTGCCTTCCTGTTCCAGCGGATTCTGCGTCGCGAGCACATGGAAGGGCGCCGGCAGGTCGTAGCGGTTGCCGGCAACCGTGACGTGGTATTCCTGCATCGATTGGAGGAGAGCCGACTGGGTACGCGGCGAGGCACGGTTGATTTCGTCGGCCATGAGAAGCTGCGCGAAGATCGGGCCGGGAATGAAGCGGAAGGAGCGGCGGCCGCCCTCGTCCTGCTCCATTACCTCGGAGCCGAGAATGTCGGACGGCATCAGGTCCGGCGTGAACTGGATGCGGCGCGTGTCGAGGCCGAGCACGATGCCGAGCGTTTCGACCAGCTTGGTCTTGGCAAGGCCGGGCACGCCGACCAGAAGCGCATGGCCGCCCGAGAAGAGCGCCACAAGCGTGCGCTCGACGACGCTTTCCTGGCCGAAGATCACGTTGCCGACCGCTTCGCGGACACGCGAAATGTCGAAAAGCGCGGCTTCCGCCTCGGCGACCATTTCCTTGTCGGAAAGCGGCCTGTCCTTCGCCATCATGCTCATGCCCGGCTTTTCCCTTGTGTTGGCCGCTTGATCGGACTTCCGTCCATCGGACCCATTTATGGCCGATTCGCCATCGTTGCACTCCGTCGGGTGAACTTAAATCAGGCGGCATTGCTGACAAGCGGGACAAGATTGACTATTTCGTGACGATGACCAACCACCCGGTAGAGAGTTCCGCACCGCTTGCCGCCATCCGCGATACGAGGGGGCTGGAGGCGCTTATCGGCCGCGCCGCCCGTGCCGGCAAGGGGGCGCCGCCGGTCGAGCGCTGGAATCCACCTTTTTGCGGCGATCTCGACATGGAGATCAGGGCGGACGGGACCTGGTTCTATCTCGGTACGCCAATCGGGCGGGCGCCGCTGGTGCGGCTCTTTTCCACTGTACTTCGGAAGGATGAGGACGGCAGGACCTATCTCGTCACTCCGGTGGAGAAGGTCGGCATAAGGGTCGTCGATGCGCCGTTCGTGGCGGTGGAGATGAACGTGTCGGGAGCGGGCGAGGCGCGGGTCCTCACCTTCCGCACCAATGTCGGCGACGTGGTCGGGGCGGGACCCGACCACGCGCTCCGCTTTGTCGATGAAGAGGGAACGGACGGGCTGAAGCCCTATCTTCATGTCCGCGGCCGGCTGGAAGCGCTGGTGGCGCGGCCGGTCATGTACGAACTCGTCAATGCAGGCGAGGAAATCGAGGTCGACGGCACCATGATGTTCGCCGTGCGCTCCAGCGGCGTGGTCTTTCCGATCATGCCGGCCGAGAGACTGCGGCGATTGAGCGCCTGACCATGGACAGCCCCACCGTCCTGCCCTTTTCCGCCGAGGATTTCCGTCGCCGCGCCATACGGCACAATGCCCCGGCCGGGCGTGACGACTATGGCGACCATCGTTTCAATCCCGAGTTGCGCGAGATCATTCTCGGCGCCAAGCTGCGCGACGCGGCGGTGCTGCTGCCTGTCGTCGATCACGAGGCCGGCGCGACGCTGATCCTCACCCAGCGGACCGAAAAGCTCAGGCACCATTCCGGCCAGATCGCCTTTCCCGGCGGCAGTATCGATCCGGCCGACGCTTCCGCCGAGGCTGCGGCGCTGCGGGAAACCGAGGAGGAGATCGGGCTTGACCGCGGCTTCGTCGACATCGTCGGCCGTCTCCCGGACTATGTCTCGGGCAGCGGTTTCCGCGTGGCGCCGGTGCTCGGCGTCGTCCGGCCCGGTTTCCTGCTCACCCTCAACGAGGACGAGGTGGACGACGTTTTCGAGGTGCCGCTCTCTTTCCTCATGGACCCGGCCAACCATGCCCATAAAAGCCTCGTATGGCAGGGCAGGGACCGCACCTTCTACGAGATGCCCTATCAGGGTCATTATATCTGGGGGCTGACGGCCGGCATATTGCGCACGCTTTACGAAAGGCTCTACCGTTGAGCGCCTCGCTTGCCGGACGTGCCGAGTGGCTCGAAAACAGCGACCTCCAGCGTCTCCTCTCCATTCTCTCCGAAAGTGGCGAGGAAGCGCGGGTCGCCGGCGGGGCAGTGCGCAACGCGCTTCTGGGCGAGCCGGTTTCCGACGTCGATATCGCCACCACAACTGTGCCCGAGGTGACCATTCGGCGGGCGAGGCAAGCCGGTTTCAAGACAGTGCCGACCGGTATTGAGCACGGAACGGTGACGGTTATCGCTTCCGGCCGGCCCTATGAGGTGACGACACTGCGCGCCGACGTCGAGACGGACGGGCGTCGCGCCAGGGTCGTTTTCGGCAGCGACTGGAAGGCGGATGCCGAAAGGCGCGACTTCACCATCAACGCGCTCTATGCCAGGGCCGACGGAACGATTGTCGACCTTGTCGGCGGCATGAAGGACATCGAGAACCGGAGGCTGCGTTTTATCGGCGACGCGGAAATGCGCATCCGCGAGGATTACCTGCGCATCCTGCGCTTCTTCCGTTTCTTCGCCTGGTACGGATCGGGGCGTCCCGACGCGGAAGGGCTGAAAGCCTGCGCCCGGCTGAAGGACGGGCTGGCGCACCTTTCCGCCGAGCGTGTCTGGGCGGAGACGAAAAAACTTCTCCGCGCACGCGATCCCTCGCGTTCGCTACTGTGGATGCGGCAGGCCAGCGTCCTGACGGCTGTCCTGCCGGAAAGCGAAAAGTGGGGGATCGACGCCATCCATGGGCTTGTCGCCGCCGAACGCGATCTTGGCTGGGCGGTCGATCCGCTTGTGCGGCTGGAGGCGATCGTGCCGCCGGATGCCGTCAGGATGCGCGCGCTCGCCAAAAGGCTGAAGCTGTCGCGCGCCGAAAGCACGCGGCTCGCAAACTGGGCGTGTGCCATGCCACCCCGGCCCGACCTCACCGAGGGCGCGTGCGCGGCAATGCTTTATCGCGGCGACGTTCCTGCTTCTGAAGACAGGCTCAGGCTGGCGCTTTCGGGCGCGCGGACGAGAGCGCTGACGGATGACAAAGCCTTGATCGAGGCCGGCGGCTATTCCCGCCTGCTTTCCTGTGTGGGGAAATGGAAAAGACCGGTCTTTCCCCTGAGCGGCGACGACCTTCTGGCCCTTGGGGTGCCGAGGGGAAAAATCCTTGGCGATCTTCTGCTTAGGCTCGAAAACGAATGGATCGATTCAGGCTTTTCGCTGTCGCGTGAGGAATTGGTGGAACGGGCGAGGGCATCGCTGCTGAAATGAGCCGCGGCTCATGAACTGATTCGCGGCTCCCCTTCATTCCTTTGATCCAGCGGGCTTTTCCGTTCAGGCGGCATCGCGCTCCTTGCCGATGCGGGAGCGGATGGCCTCGATCATGCTCTC
>SCRB01000732.1 GCA_004299545.1 Rhizobiaceae bacterium | reverse complement strand
CCCCTGCTTCAGGGAGATGCCGTCGCCTTTGCGGTACACAACCGTCCGGTTCAGGGAACGAGAGGCACCTATCGCGTCAACCTGCGTCACGGCGTCAGCCGCGTCCGCTCAGGAATGCGTCACACCATTGGGATCATTTTCCACGACGCGCGGTGACTGAGCAACGCTGCCGCCGCAACTCTTCCGTATCTGGTCGATCGCGCGTCAGCACCCTCGGCGTGCAATATTCGACGATTGGCCGCTCACTCAGAACCGGATAGACGTGGCGCGTCGCCGCGTTGGGGAATCGGCGTCTCATCGCCATCGCCAGCAGGCGGGGCAGCGTCATCGCGAGCGCGCTCGCTTCATCGAAGGAGAGCGTGACCTCTTGGGGCTCGCCTCCCTTCCCATGCAACGCGATGACGATCTTGTCGCCCTCGGGAGACACAGTGCAGGACTTGTCTTCCATGACGCGACACTCTTCTGTTGATTCCTTCGACTGGAGATGCGGTTCCGCGCAGATCTCCAGTCCTGAAGTCGCTACCGGCGATCGGCTGCTCCGGCGCTCCGGTTCTTGCTTTCACATTGAAGATTGATCGATCACGAAAGCATGCGGACCAAGGTGCGCCGCACCTACCAGCCCGGATAGAGAGCATAGAGACGTGCCCAATCGCCGAAAGCGTCGGCGGCGTTCAGGCAGGCGATGGCGTCGGCGGCATGCCAGGTACAAGGAGCCCGCCGCAGCCAGACATTGTCTTTCCCCGCTCGGTAGAGCCAGACGATTGAGGCGACGATCATCTGCCGTGCGTCCGACATACGGCGATAGTCGGCACGCCATTGCTCCATGCCGATCGGGATGACCTCGTCACGATAGAAATCGTAGCCGGTCGGCCGGATCGCATGGTGGGGAGCATGCCCCTCGTCGCGGAACAGCGCGTCCAGATCGTATCGCGCGATCACGTCTCGCAAGTGGAAATCGAATGACCGCAGTACGCCGGGGACCGGCTGCAGGAGATCAACGCCGAGAATGTCCGAAAGATGATCGATGTCGACTTCGTCAAGTTCGAGCCGCGCCCCGACCAACTGCGTCAGGCGATAGCCAGGAAAGTGCTCGCGGGCGGCCTCGACAGAAGCGAGCGACAGCCGGACAACGTCCAGCGGCTCGGGAAGGTGTTGATGACGGTTCGACGGACGTTGGGCACCGGCGCGCTGGTCGCCCAACGCGCCGTTCTGAAGGAAACGCATGTCCGACATGTCAGCGCTCCGTGGCTCGCTGCTCACGCGCGAGCAGCAGGCGCTTACGGCGCACGCCCCACCGATAGCCGGAGATCGAACCGTCCTTCTTGATGACGCGGTGGCATGGCACGATCACAGCGATCGGATTATTGGCGATCGCCGCCGTGACGTCTCGCGGGTCGCGCGAGCCGAGTTTTGCCGCCAGAGCCCCATAGTTGGTCGTCTGCCCCACTGGGATATCCCGCAACATCATCCAGACCTGCACTTCGTAGGGGGTCCCGCGCAGATCGAGGGGAAGTTCGCAATCGGTCGCCGGATCGTCGATGACGCCGACCACGATCTCCATCACGTTCGCCAACTCTTCCAGGCTGCGCTCCAGTTCCGCTTCCGGGAAGCGAATGCGCAATGCATCTTCCATCGCGGTGTGCATGGAACTGAATTCGAGGGCCACTATACCCTTCTCGGACATGGCGACCACAAAATCGCCAAGGGAGCTGATCCCCCATGCAAAGCGAATAATCTCACGCATCGTCTTGACCTTCTAAACTCGTTGTCGGTCGAACATAGAAGCAGGCGCGATCCGT
>SCRB01000073.1 GCA_004299545.1 Rhizobiaceae bacterium | reverse complement strand
ACAGCCTGCTAGCGCGCGCTCCGCGCAATTTTTCGGTCTTTTCCCGGATAACGATGGGGTCCCAAAGGAGAAGCCGGCCACAAAGGCCGGCTTCGAGTCCGTCCGACCGGATCGGGGAAACCGATCGGACTATAACCGGGATGCCGGGGTATGGGGGCGTCGGGGGGATAGGCATCCTCGGTCAATGGGACAACGCCCGCCAATGGGAAAGGTTCCGCGATTGCATGAAGATTCTCATCGCCCCCGCGGAACCGAACTCAAGATCGAAAGTTGAATCACGGAGGGATTTTCCAAAGGCTGGCAATTCTCGCCCGGATTTCCGCGTTTCCGAACGCTTCGCATTGTCCATACGGAAGCCACAAAGGTGAGAATAACCAACCGTGCTGAAAACACCGGCAAACGTCCCTCCGGTGTCGAAGCAACATTCGGGGGACGATGATTAGGAGCAACTCAATGAAAAAGCTGCTTATTGCGCTGGCTACAGTGGCCATGGTGGCGGGAATTTCCGGCTGCACCACGGCCGAACAGACGGGAGTGGGTGGCGCGGCTGTCGGTGCCGCGGTAGGCGGACTTGCGACCGGACGGACCAGTGGTGCCCTGGCCGGCGCGCTGATCGGCGGCACGGCCGGCTATCTCCTCGGAAGATCGGCCGACCATCCCGGCTACTGCCGTTATCGCTACCGGCACCATGGCCATTGGCGTTATTACGAAGATCGCTGCTAGGCGAGATCCGAAGGAGCCGGTTTCCGGCTCCTTCGTTTTTTGAGGCCCCCGTGACAAGGGTAAGCAGTGACAAGGGCCGGCTGAACCTTCGTCTTTTTCATGGCCGTACGGGCCATTTTTCCGATTGCATTGCGAATTATCTTTTTTTCGCAACGAAAAAGAATGACACCATTTCAGAACTGTGGTCCTAAAGTTTTCCCAATGCAGACAACCGACGGACAGGGAGGACAGCGAGGGCCATGACGGCCGGAATCCGCCACGAAGACCTGCGCAGGCGCAATCGCGCGATGGTGCTGTCGTCGATGCGCCGCATGGGCCAGCCCTCCCGCACCGAGATCGCGGCCGCGACTGGCCTCAGCAATTCCACCATCTCGGCGATTTCGGCAGGGCTCATGCAGGAAGGCCTTCTCCTCGAAGGCAAGAGCGAAATGGCGAACGCCAAACGCGGCAGGCCGCAGGTCGCTCTTGAACTCAACCCTTGCGCCTGTTCCATCGTTGCGGTCGTTCTGTCGCTCAATTCGCTGTCGGCCGCACTGATTGACTATGCCGGGTCGGTCGTCATGGAGGGTCACAAGCGCATCCCGACGCTCACCCTCGGGAAGGATGCCCTCGTCGCCGAACTTCTCGACGTGATCCGTTCGCTTCTCAGGCATCGGAAGGAAAAGGCAGAGCGTGTGATCCGCATCTCCATCGCCATACAGGGGATCACCGACTGCGCCGAAGGGACGATGCTCTGGTCGCCTATCACCGCGCATACGGATATCGCGTTCGGCCGTATCGTCGAGGCGGAATTCGGCATTCCCTGTACCATCGAAAACGACTGCAACATGATCGCCGTCGCGCTGAGATGGCGCACCCCGGAGCGGTTCCGGGACAATTTCGTGTCGCTGCTTCTCTCCAACGGCATCGGCATGGGGCTTTTCCTGAAGGGCCAACTGTTCACCGGAACGCGCTCGTCGGGCGGCGAATTCGGCCACATGATGCACAGGCCCGGTGGCGCGCTTTGCCGCTGCGGACGGCGGGGTTGCATAGAGGCCTATGCCGGCAACTACGCCATCTGGCGCAACGCGCGGGGCGGCGGCGGAGACGATCTGCCGATCGCCGACATCAGCCAATCGGAAATGCGGCATTTAGCCGACACCGCGCGCGATCATGACGGCCCGGAACGGGAAGCCTACCGCCGCGCCGGCGAAGCCATAGGCTATGGGCTGGGCAGCCTCTTCGCGCTGGTCGATCCGGCACCGGTTATGATCGTCGGGGCAGGCGCGGAGGCCTTCGATCTCCTCGAACGGCCGATGCGCGAAGCGATCGCGCGGACCGTCGGAGGGCAAAACGCATCCGACCTCACCTTCGATGCCGAACCGAACGAATTGCCGCTTACCCGTGAGGGCTGCGCGATGCACGCACTGACCTTCATCGATCATGAAATCTTCTCCAACGGCCCCCTGCCGTTGGAGCGAACCAAGGCTGCCTGACGCCGCCTTATTCTTCCTCGATGGCGTAGCCTGCGCCGCGGATGGTGCGTATCACGTCGGGCATGCGGCCGTTGTTCACGGCCTTTCTCAGCCGCCCCACATGCACGTCCACCGTGCGTTCGTCGATATAGATCGTCTCGCCCCAGACATTGTCGAGCAGTTGTCCGCGTGAAAAGACGCGCCCGGGGTGGCGCATCATGAATTCGAGCAGCCGGAATTCGGTCGGCCCGAGCCTGATCTCCGTCTTCCTGCGATAGACACGATGCGATTCGCGATCGAGCACGATATCGCCGACCTTGAGCACGCTCGACAGGACCTCCGGCTTGGCCCGGCGCAGCAGCGCCCTCACCCGCGCCATGAATTCCGGCATGGAAAAAGGCTTCACCAGATAATCGTCGGCACCGGTTGCAAGGCCACGGACCCGATCGCTCTCCTCGCCCCGAGCCGTCAGCATGATGACAGGCAGCCGCTCGGTTTCAGGCCTCGCCCTGAGCCGCCGGCAGAGCTCTATCCCCGAAACGGCTGGTATCATCCAGTCGAGCACCAAAAGGTCGGGAACGTTTTCCTTGAGGCGTATTTCGGCCTCGTCGCCGCGGCTGACGATTTCGACCTGATAGCCTTCCGCTTCCAGGTTGTATCGGAGGAGGACGCAAAGAGGCTCCTCGTCCTCGACCACCAGGATCCTCGCTGCGATCATCCGCATCCTTTCCCTATTCGGGTCAAATTCATTCCACTGAAACCGTGGCCGTCTCGTCCTGCTTCGGGCGGTCGGGCGGAAGCTGCGACCCCGTCATCACATAATAGGCGTTTTCGGCGATATTGGTCACGTGGTCCCCGATGCGCTCGAGGTTCTTGGCGCAGAACAGAAGGTGGGTGCACGCGGTGATATTGCGCGGATCCTCCATCATATAGGTGAGAAGCTCCCGGAAGATCGCCGTATACTGGATGTCGATCGCCTCGTCCGCCGCCCTCAGGTCGCCGAGACCGGCGGCGTCCCTCCGCTCATAGCACTCGACGACGCCGGCGACCTGTTCCAGCACCGTCTCGGCCATGGTTTCGATGCTGTGGGAATAATGCCGGGGCGCCACCGCCTCGCCGAGGGCGGCGACACGCTTGGCGATGTTTTTCGCCAGATCGCCTATGCGTTCGAGATCGGCCGCCATGCGGATGGCGCCGACGACCGCGCGCAGATCCGCCGCCATGGGTTGGCGCCTGGCGATGAGCGTGATCGCCTTGTCGTCAAGCTCGCGCTGGCGCGCATCCATGACCAGGTCCTCGCTGACGACCTGGCGCGACAGCGCCTCGTCCGCCTCGATGATCGCGCGTGTCGCGCGACTGACCATCGCCGAGGCCGTTTCGCCCATGGAGCGGATCAACCCTTCCAGTTCGTCGAGGTCGTCGTCGAATGAGGTGACGATATGTTCGGTCATGGCATATCCCTCGGAGAAGTTCAGCCGAACCGGCCGGTGATGTAGTCCTGTGTCCGCTTGTCACGCGGCGCGGTGAAAATCTGCTCCGTATCGCCGAACTCGATCAGTTCGCCGAGATACATGAAGGCGGTCTGGTCGGAGACGCGCGCGGCCTGCTGCATGTTGTGAGTGACGATGACGATCGTGTAGTCCCGCTTCAACTCATCGATCAGCTCCTCGATTTTCGAGGTCGAAATCGGATCGAGCGCGGAAGCCGGCTCGTCGAGCAGGATCACTTCCGGTTTCACGGCGACCGTGCGCGCGATGCACAGGCGCTGCTGCTGCCCTCCCGAAAGGCTGAGGCCGCTCGCATTGAGCTTGTCCTTCACTTCGCTCCACAGGGCCGCACGGCGAAGCG
The DNA here is from genome assembly GCA_004299545.1 of Rhizobiaceae bacterium. Taxonomy (GTDB): domain Bacteria; phylum Pseudomonadota; class Alphaproteobacteria; order Rhizobiales; family Rhizobiaceae; genus Mesorhizobium_L. Next base: position 2,236 of record SCRB01000073.1, on the reverse strand, counting down.
CTTCCTCGACGCGGCCATCCATCTCGGCTTTCGAAAGCCGCTCATAAAGCCTGATGCCGAAAGCGATGTTTTCATGGATGGACATCGGAAAAGGTGTCGGCTTCTGGAACACCATGCCGACGCGCGCCCTCAGGAGGTTGAGGTCTTCGGATCGATTGAGGATGTTCCGGCCGTCGAGCAGCACCTCTCCGTCCGCCCTCTGGTTCGGATAAAGATCGTAGATCCGGTTGAGAACACGCAGAAGCGTCGACTTTCCGCAGCCGGACGGGCCGATGAAAGCCGTGACCTTGCGGTCGCCCAGCGCCAGTGTGATTCCCTTCAGCGCCAGGGTATCGCCGTAATAGAAGCGGAGATTCCTGGTCTCGATCTTAGCCGGGAGCGCCTTCGCCTGAGACCCGGCGTGAGCTACCGCCACCTGACCCGCGGGAAAAGCGTGTGAATGGGCGAGATCGTTCATTTCGACGTTCCGATACTACTGGAGAGAAGGCGGGCCACGATATTGAGAATCAGGATCGCGGCGGTGATGATCAGTGCGCCGCCCCAGGCAAGCCGCTGCCAGTCCTGATAGGGGCTCATCGCGAACTGGAAGATCACGACCGGCAAATTGGCGATCGGCCGCGACAGGTCCGTGCTCCAGAACTGGTTGTTGAGCGCGGTGAACAGAAGCGGCGCGGTTTCTCCGCTGACGCGGGCAACAGCCAGGAGCACGCCGGTCAGGATACCGCTGCCGGCAGCGCGATAGATGACGTGTGTCATGGTCTTCCAGCGTGGCGTGCCCAAGGCCGCGGCGGCCTCGCGCAGGGCGTTCGGCACGAGGCCCAGCATGTCCTGCGTCGTGCGATTGATCACCGGGAGCGCGATGAGGCCAAGCGAGGCCGCGCCCGCCCAGGCGGAAAAATGGCCGAAGGGAACCACCATTACCGTATAGATGAACAGGCCGATGATGATCGACGGCGCCGAGAGCAGGATGTCGTTGATGAACTTCGCCAGCTCGCCGAGCTTGCTGCCGCGGGAGTATTCGGCGAGATAGGTGCCGGCGAGAATCCCGATCGGAGTGGCCACGACGACAGCGATGAGGGTCATCGCGACGGATCCGAAGATGGCATTGAGGAGGCCGCCGTCGGAGCCCGGGGGCGGCGTGTTTTGAATGAAGATCCTGGGTGTAATCGCCGACCCGCCATAGACAATCAGCGTGGCCAGGATCGCGGCGAGGAAGAAGAGGCCGATGAAGGTCGCGAATCCGGCGAGGCCGAGCGCGACGATATTGGTGGTGCGGCGGCGGGAATAGGAAGCCATGGATCCTCCTATTTGAGCTCGGTGCGGATGAGCAGCCATTTGGCCACGGCCAGGACGGCAAAGGTGATGACGAAGAGGATGAGGCCGAGGGCGATCAGGCTCGATGTGTAGATCGGCCCTGTCGCTTCCGTGAATTCATTGGCGATCGCGGCCGAGATCGTCGTCGAAGGCGACAGCAGCGAGGCGGAGATGTTGTGCGAATTGCCGATGACGAAAGTGACGGCCATCGTTTCGCCAAGCGCCCGGCCGAGGCCGAGCATGATGCCGCCGACAAGGCCGACACGCGAATAGGGAATGACGATCCTGCGCACGACCTCCCAGGTGGTCATGCCCATCCCGTAGGCGCTTTCCCTCAGGAGCACCGGGACGGTCAGGAAAACGTCGCGCGTGATCGAGGTGATGAAGGGCAGCACCATGATGGCGAGCACGATGCCGGCCGTGAACAGGCCGATGCCGTAGGGCGCGCCCCCAAACAGGACCCCGATAACGGGGATATTCCCCAGCGTGCCGATGAGGAAGGGCTGCACCGTCGTCTGCAGGAACGGCGCCAGGATGAAGAAGCCCCAGAGGCCGTAGATGATCGAGGGGATACCGGCCAGGAGTTCGATGGCGATGCCGATCGGGCGACGCAGTTTTTGCGGGCATATTTCGGTCAGGAAAATGGCGATGCCGAAGCTCACCGGTATGCCGATCGCCATGGCGATCGCCGAGGTGACGAGCGTTCCGTAGATCGGCGCCAGCGCGCCGAAGATCTCCTTCACCGGGCTCCAGCGCTCGGTCCAGATGAAGGAAAAGCCGAACTTCGCAAGCGCGGGCCACGCACCGACGACGAGCGAAACCATGACGCCGAGGAGCATGACGACCACGAGAGTCGCCGAACCGAGCGTCAGGAGGAAAAAGGCCCTGTCGGCACGGATGGCGCCGCGTGCTTTTCTTCCGG
>SCRB01000731.1 GCA_004299545.1 Rhizobiaceae bacterium | reverse complement strand
CCGGTAGAGCGGTCGATTACAATGAAGATCGGCGCAACGCGAGAAATCCATTACACCGCCCATAACGAGGCGAATGTCCCGATACGCGGCCGCGCCATTTTCAACGTCACGCCGGAATGGACCGGAGCTTATTTCAACAAGATCCAGTGCTTCTGTTTCACCGATCTGACGCTTAAGCCGGGTGAAACGCAGGATCTCCCCGTCGTCTTCTTCGTCGATCCGGCAATCGTGAAAGCGTCCGAGGCGAAAGGGCTGACATCGATCACGCTTTCCTATTCGATGTTCCCGATCGATTCGACCAAGACGTCTTCCGTCGGACAGAATACAGTTCCCGTGAGCGCGACCGGCTCGCAAAAAGAAACCACCAATACCGCCACACATATCGGGGGGTGACATGGCAGATACGCATGCGTCCAAGCAACACGACTATCATCTGGTGAATCCCAGTCCCTGGCCGGCGCTGGGTGCGCTGGGGGCGCTGGTCATGGCGATCGGCGGCGTTGCCTGGATGCGCTATATGGAGCAGTCGGACTTCCCGTTCTTCGGCTATAACCTCGCCGATGCGCATTTCTGGATTTTCGCGATCGGGGCGCTGATCGTCGCCTACACGATGTTCGGCTGGTGGGCCGATACCATCAAGGAGGCGCATGAAGGCCATCATACGCCGGTCGTGTCGCTGCATCTTCGCTACGGGATGATCATGTTCATCGCGTCGGAAGTCATGTTCTTCGTCGCTTGGTTCTGGGCCTTCTTCGATGCCAGCCTCTTTCCGGGTGATTCCACACAGGTGGCCCGCGCAGCCTTCACCGGTGGCGTCTGGCCGCCGAAGGGAACCGAGGTCCTCGACCCCTTCCACCTGCCTCTCTACAACACGATCATCCTGCTTTTGTCCGGCACCACGGTGACCTGGGCGCACCATGCGCTCATCAACAACAACCGCAAAGGATTGATCCAGGGCTTGATCCTGACGGTTGCGCTCGGCGTCCTGTTCACCTGCTGCCAGGCCTACGAGTACGCGCACGCTCCGTTCGCCTTCAAGAATTCGATCTACGGCGCGACATTCTTCATGGCGACCGGCTTCCATGGCTTCCACGTCATCATCGGCACGATCTTCCTGTTCGTCTGCCTGATGCGCGCGGTTGCCGGCGATTTTACATCGAAACAGCATTTCGGCTTCGAGGCGGCTGCCTGGTACTGGCATTTCGTCGACGTCGTCTGGTTGTTCCTGTTCACCTGCATCTACGTCTGGGCATCGCACGGTGCGGTGATCCACATAGAGTAAGCGCAGAGGGAAACTGGCGCGGCGGTGGAACCGCGCTCCGCTTCCCGCCGTCGCTTCGTAGATTGCAATTGCAGGCGGTTCTGGGACGCAGGACCGCCTGCACTTTTGGAGCAAGGTCGAAAAGAGGATATACCGTTTATTGCCTTGCTGCAGTTGCAGCGAGCCCAACGGGCGAGCCTCGAAGGACGCACCATCGTCGCGGAACGTGTGGAGCATGTATGGCTGGTGAAGAAGACAAGGCGATCTGGGCTCCTGTCGAGCCGATAGGCGCAGGCTTGCGGGGGCGCTGCCCCCGATGCGGAGAAGGCCGCCTGTTTTCCGGCTTTCTCACGCTCGGCAAGCGTTGCGCCAATTGCAAGCTTGATTATTCCTTCGCCGATGCCGGGGACGGACCGGCCGTTTTCGTCATCCTCATCATCGGCTTCATCGTGGTGGGCTTGGCGTTGTGGATGGAGGTGACATACAATCCGCCGCTTTGGGTCCATTTCATTCTCTGGATCCCGCTGACGCTTGTTCTCTGCCTGGTCGCGCTCCGCTTGATGAAGGGTGTCCTGATCACGCTCCAATACCGCAACAAGGCCGCGCAGGGGCGGTGGGACCGAGGCCAATAATGGCCGAGGCTGCCGGCGGAGCGACACGGGGGAGCCGTTTTCCCTTCGGCTTCGCGATTTTCAGCATCGCTGCCCTTGCCCTCCTGATCGCGCTCGGAACTTGGCAGGTGAAGCGCCTCGCCTGGAAAGAGGGCCTGCTGGCGACGATCCATGAGAGGATCCACGCCGCGCCGAGGCCGCTCGCCGATCTAGAAAAGCAATTCGCCAGGACGCATGACGTCGAATATTGGCCGGTGACGGCGCGGGGCACCTTCCTCAACGGTTCGGAGCGCGATTTCCTCGCGACCTGGAAGGGAGCGAGCGGCTTCTTCGTGTATACCCCGCTCAAGCTGGACGACGGCCGTTTCCTTTTCGTCAATCGCGGCTTCGTACCCTACGACCGAAAGGACCCGTCGACGCGGCCGGCAGGCGAAGTGACCCGCGAGGTCACGGTAACGGGCCTCGCCCGCGATCCGCTTGCTGAAAAGCCGTCCTCCCTTGTACCGGACAACGATCTCGCCAAGAACATATTCTACTGGAAGGACATCAAGGCGATGGCGGCGACGGCCGGCCTGCCCGCCGGGGCAACCGTCCTGCCATTCTTTGTCGATGCCAACGATGCTCCCAATCCGGGCGGACTGCCCGTTGGCGGCGTCACCTATATCGATCTGCCCAACAACCATTTCCAGTATGCTCTGACATGGTATGGCCTGGCGGCGATGGTGGCGGCGTTGATGGTGCTCAGGCTGTGGCGCTGGAAACACGGCGAGGAAAATCCATGAGGCGCTTGACAGCGCTGCACGGTGCCCTCATCTCCGCCGCAAGGAGGGCCGTCTTTGGATCATGAGTGAAACCGCATCGATGCCCGTGACGATCAGGCTTTGCCAGCCGCGCGGCTTCTGCGCCGGTGTGGACAGGGCGATCCAGATCGTTGTCCTGGCACTGAAGAAATACGGCGCGCCAGTCTATGTCCGCCACGAGATCGTGCACAACCGCTACGTCGTTGAGGGGTTGCGCGCCAAGGGGGCCGTCTTCATCGAGGAATTGAACGAGATTCCGCAGGAACACCGCGACAGGCCGGTGGTCTTCTCCGCTCATGGCGTGCCGAAATCGGTGCCGAGGGAGGCCGAAGCGCTCAACCTGATTTACCTCGACGCGACCTGCCCGCTGGTTTCGAAGGTACACAAGCAGGCGCTCCGCCATCAGCGCCGCGGCCGCCACGTGCTTCTCATCGGCCATGGCGGCCATCCCGAGGTCATCGGCACGATGGGCCAGCTTCCCGATGGAGCTGTAACGCTCGTCGAGGATGAGAAACAGGCCGCCGGGATCGTTCTTCCAGCCGGGTTGGAACTCGGCTACGTCACGCAGACGACATTGTCGGTGGACGATACGGCAGGCATCATCAGGGTTCTCGAAGAGCGCTTTCCCTCGCTTGAGGCGCCTGCCGCCGAATCGATCTGCTACGCCACCACCAACCGGCAGCAGGCCGTTCGAGAAGCCGCGCCCGGAACCGATCTTTTCCTCGTCGTCGGCGCTTCCAACTCTTCCAATTCGCGTCGTCTGGTGGAAGTTGCGGAGCGGGCGGGCGCCAGGCGTTCTCTCCTCGTCCAGCGCGCCAGCGACATTCCCTGGGAGGAACTCGGCGCGTTGGCGACGGTCGGCTTGTCGGCTGGCGCGTCCGCGCCGGAAATCATCATCGACGAGATCATCGCGGCTTTCCGCTCTCATTACGCCGTTGTCGTTGATCCGGTGGTGACGGCGATCGAAGCTGAGGATTTTCCCGTCATGCGGTCGCTGAGGGACGTCGAAATGACACCCGCCGACATGGCCTTCGTCAATGGCAATATTTGATGGCTGTCTATACCGATATTTCCGAGACTGAACTCGGCGCCTTTCTTGCCCGCTACGCGATCGGCGGTCTTCTGTCCTACAAGGGCATCGCCGAGGGGGTAGAGAATACGAACTACCTGCTGCGCACCGACAAGGGCATGTTCATTCTCACGCTCTACGAGAAACGCGTGGACAGGAACGACCTGCCCTTTTTTCTCGATCTGATGCGCCATCTTTCCCGGCGTGGCGTCAATTGCCCGCTGCCGGTGCCGCAGACATCCGGAGAACTGGTCGGCGAGCTTGCCGGACGGCCAGCGGCGATCATAACCTTCCTTGAAGGCATGTGGATGCGGCGCCCGACTGTCGAGCACTGTCGCGCTCTCGGCAGCGCGCTTGCGTCGCTGCATCTCGCCGGGCTGGATTTCGAGGGAAGGCGGAAGAATGCCCTGGGCGTCAGGGCATGGCGTCCGCTCTGGCAATTGTCCCGGGCGCGAGCCGACGAGGTGGAGGAGGGGCTGGCGGCGGAGACGGAGGCCGATCTGGAATTGCTGGAGGGAGTCTGGCCGCGCGGGCTACCGGAAGGTGTCATCCATGCCGATCTCTTCCCCGACAATGTGTTCTTCCTGAAGGGCAGGCTCTCGGGTCTCATCGACTTTTATTTCGCCTGCACCGATATTCTCGCCTACGACCTCGCCATCTGCCTGAACGCATGGTGTTTCGAGCGTGACCATTCCTTCAACCTGACGAAGGGCAGGGCGCTCCTTCAGGCCTATATGGATGCGCGGCCGCTCTCGGCGGACGAGGCGGCGGCGCTGCCGGTCCTCGCGCATGGCGCCGCTATGCGCTTCATGCTGACGCGCCTCTATGACTGGCTGATGGTGCCGGAGGGAAGCTTTGTCGTGAAGAAAGACCCGATGGAATATGTCCGGCGCATGCGCTTCCACCGCCAGGTCAAGTCCGCCGCCGAATACGGTCTGGCGCTGGAGAACGCTGGATGAAGACGGTCGAGATCTTCACGGACGGGGCGTGCTCCGGCAATCCCGGCCCCGGCGGCTGGGGTGCGATCCTGCGGCACAATGGCGCGGAGCGGGAATTGTCGGGCGGAGAAGCGCTGACGACCAACAACCGCATGGAACTCATGGCGGCGATCGAGGCGCTCGATGCGTTGAAGCAGCCTTGCCGCGTCGAACTCTATACGGACAGCAATTATGTCCGCGAGGGGATTTCAGGCTGGATCGACGGCTGGAAGCGGAACGGCTGGAAGACGGCGGCGAAGAAGCCGGTCAAGAATGCCGAGCTTTGGCAGGCGCTGGATGCCGCAAGAGGGCGCCATGAGGTGCGCTGGCATTGGGTCAAGGGCCATGCCGGCCATGCGGAAAACGAGCGCGCCGATGAACTGGCGCGCAAGGCGATGGCGCCTTTCAAGATGAGGAAGACGACGGCTGCCGCAGGGGAGTGAGCGGGGACATCACCAACAGTGGTGAGGGTTGGACCGCCCCCTCCGTTCCTTCGGACCACCTCCCCCTTGAAGGTGGAGGAAAGCGGCTGCGGCTCGTTTCCCTCCCCTGCAAGGGGAGGATGCCGAGCAAAGCGAGGCGGGTGGGGTGGGTGTGAAGCGGTGGCCTACAACTTCCCCAGCAAGGCCGCGGCGCCCGAAACGACCGCCTGGCCGGGCGAATCCTCGATATTGAGAGACGTCACCTTGCCGTCCTCGACAATCATGGAAAAACGCTTCGAGCGCAGCCCGAGGCCGCCGGCGCTCAGATCTGCTTCCAGGCCGAGAGCCTTGACGAAAGCGCCATTGCCGTCGGCGAGATAGAGGATCTTGCCTTCGCCGCCGGTGTATTTCTGCCAGGCGCCCATGACAAAATGGTCGTTGATGGCGACGACCGCAATTTCATCGACGCCTTTTGCCCTGATCGCCTCGTAATTCTCCAGATAGCCCGGGAGATGGTTGTTGCTGCAGGTCGGGGTGAACGCGCCGGGCACGCCGAACAGCACCACCTTCCTGCCCGCAAAAATCTCGGCGGTGGTCATGGTTTTCGCCCCGTCCGCGGTCATCGTCTTTAAGCTCGCCTCCGGAAGCTTGTCTCCTACGGCAATGGTCATGGAATGTTCTCCTGCTTAGGTTTATAGGAAAAGCGGCCGGTTG
>SCRB01000730.1 GCA_004299545.1 Rhizobiaceae bacterium | reverse complement strand
CGCGCATATGGACGATATGGCGCGCATGGTCGATCGCGGTGACGGGAAGCGTATCGCTGCCCCATTGGCTGCCGGGGTGGAAGCCGCCGACGATGTGCGCGGCAAGCCCGGTCAAATCGTCGAGCGGCGGCAGGTCGCCGGCATGGAAGCAGAATCGCGTGTTGCCTTGCCATGGTTCGGCTGGTCCCATGCAGGGCGCGGCGAACAGCCAGCCCTTGCGCGGATCGCCGTCGGACGGTGCGTTGGGATAGCGCGCCTCGGTCTGGATAACGCCGTTGGCGAAAAGATCGCCGACCCGATCGTCTCCCGGTAGGGTGAGGGGCGCTGTCCAGCGGCCGTCCGGTTCGGCTTTCCATCCGGCGATGAGGGGGCCGCCATGCAGGATCGGCGCGCCGTCGCACCCCGCCGTGACGACCAGGCCGGCATCTTTGGGGCCGAACGCGACCGGCTTGCCCAGATAATAGTCTCCGGCATCCAGGACGATAGCGGCCGGCTTGCCGCTTGCCCGCGCAAGATCGCGCGCTTTCCCGATGCTGGCGAGCGGCCCGTCCTTATCTTGCGCATTCGCGTGCGGCAGCCCGCCGCTCCAATCATCGCGTCCCTTCGGTGAGACGTAGAAGATGGCGCGTGAACCAGTCGATGCGGAAACCCGGCCGTCCGGGCAGTCAACGGCGGACGGCCTCGAAGATGCCTGCTGTCCCTGTGCGGGTGAATTGGCGGCGGCCGTCTCGGGAAATGCGAGAAGTCCGACCAGCAGGACGAGTGCGACGCAGCGGCTTACAGGCATTATCCGGCCGCCACGGCTCGACGCTTCGGCATGCCCTCGAGCGCGGTCGTTTCGTAGGCGGGCGTATAGAGGGAGAACATGACGACGGCGGCGGTGAACAAGGTGAAGATGGCGTCGTTCTGCATCAGGAAAATGCTTTCGGTGAGGTTCATGACCAGCACCATGACCACGAAGACGTTGAGCCAAAGCCAGCCGTCACTGGTGGCGCGGCATTGCAGGCGCGCACCCTGATAAAGTGCGCGCAGGAAAATGAGCACGAACAGCCCCGTGCCGCCGATACCGAAGTTCAGCAGGATGTCGCGGAATCCGTTATGGGCGTGCGGCGCTTGCCAGCCGATTTTCGACCAGATGGCCCAGGCTTGCGGATTCGCCTCGGTCCAGAATGCCTGATAGCCGAAGCCGAGCAGCAGGTGGCGGACGATTTCCTTGTCCACCAGCCGCCACAACGGCACCCGGCCGGTCAAGGTGGCATCCTTGCCGAGCGCTTCGAGGACCGGAACCAGGAATTCCTGCAAAGAGATGAGAAGCAGGACCGCTGCCTCGACGAAGAGGATGACGAACACGGCGCGGCCGATACCGCGGGAGCGTGGCAGGGTGGAGTAGAACCAGAAGAGGCCGCCCGCCGCCGCCGTCGCGATCACCGCCGTCATCGATCCGGAGCCGACAAGGCAGGTCACGCCCGCGGCCAGGAGCACGAAAGCGATGCGCCGGAGCCGCCGGAGTTCGGGCGAGCCGTCCATGACCACGACCGCCGCGGTCACGATCACTATGCTGGCATACCAGCCAAGGCTGTTCTTGTGGATGAAGATGCCGCGCGCCATTCCGTCCGTCGGCATGCGCGCGAGACCGGGAGAAACCGCCAGCAGGGCCAGGCTGAGCATGATGCAGGAACCGAACGTCGCCATGGCAAGCAGCAGGAGCTGCCGCGGCGTGAAGCGTATGGCCAGCATATAGGCAAGCAACAGCGTAAAGAGGAGGCCGACCGCCCGCCTGAGGGTCATGGAGGGGCTGACCGACCACAGAACGGAGGCGAAAGGCAATGCGAGCAGCAGCACCAGTTGCAGGTTTCGCCGGAGCGCGACGAGGAACTGCTGGAAATGGCGCGACAGGATCAGGCCGGCGAAGACATAGACCGGGATGGAGAGCAGGCGCAGCCTGGCCTTGGCGGCATCGTCGAGCGAGCCGTCGGCATGCGCCGCCAGGAGCGGGAAAACGGCGCCGGTCTGGAGGAAGAGCGCCATTCCGGCTCCCCACCATTCGATGCTCCGCCAATTGACGGCCAGTCCGCCGCCCGCTTTCGTTCCCAGTGCCTTCATCTGCCCATCCATGGTCATCGCCGTTCTTCCGCCTCCCCGGCGAACGTCGCGACAAGGGCACCGCTTGGCTTATGCCCCGAGGCCAACCGCCCGAATCTTGCCACGCACAGGGCCTGGGACATGATCGGGAAGAGTGGACACCGGGTTTCTGAAAAGATCACGCCCAACGAAGGGAGAGGAGCACGAGGCGATTCGATCCGATCGCATCACTCCAGCGCCTGTCCATCCCCCGATGGCAGTACCGCCTTCGGACGCCGCTCCGCCCAAAGGGGGATGGAGGATGCCGGAAACTGCCCATAAGCCTAGCTCCAGCCCGTTCCCGCCTGCCGCTAGTGTGTTCATCGACGGCACGCGACGAAAGGCTCTCCTCCGGCGCAGCGGTCAAAAGCACTCGCATTTGGCGAGACGAAGCTGCGATGCGGCAGGGCGGTTTTCCGATGGTTCTTTTCCACCTTTCCGTTTCTTCGCGCCCTGTCGCCTGGGCGCTCCTCCTTGCGTCACTCCTGCCGGCTGTGCCGGCGCTTGGCGAGAGCCTGGTCGAGCCCGGCGATACGCTGCACGTTTCGATACTCGATGCCCCGAAACTGGGCGGCGACAGCAAGATCGACGCCGACGGCAGGATCGTCCTGCCGCAACTCGGCGGGATCGCGGTGGCCGGGTTGGGGCTCGACGCCATAAAGGCGCGCATCGAGGCGCTGCTTGTCAAACGCGACATCCTCAAAGCACCGTCCGTGCTGGTCCGGATCGCCAGATACCGTCCTTTCTATGTCGGCGGCGATGTCAGACGGCAGGGAGCCGTCGACTATGAACCAGGACTGACTGTCCGCCACTCCCTCATCCTTGCCGGCGGGGTCGAGTCAGCCGACGAGGAGAAGCTGCCGCAGGGGGGGATCGCCGCTCTGCGCGCCAAGTGGAAAGACAGCAACTACCAGCTTTTTCAGGTCAACAGCCGCATCGCACAGCTCGAAGCGGAATTGACCCGCAATGACAAAGCCATTGCCCCGGCGGCGCCCGCCGCCATCCCGGCCGGCGAGGCGCAGGCGGTGATCGCGCTGGACCAGAATATCCTGCACGACCGCCTCGCGACATGGACCGGCAGCCAGGCGCATCTGCGTGAGGGAATGGCGCTGTTCGACCTGGAAATCGACGTGCTGGCCAAGCAGGCCGATCTTCAGCGCAAGGAGCAGCAACTCGACAAGGACCAGGTCGAGAATGCGCGCAAGCTGGTCGATAAGGGCCTGCTGCCGCTACCCCGGCTTCAGGAACTTCAGCACGAGGAATCGCGGGCCACGCGCGACCTTCTGGACAACCAGGCCTATATGGCGCGCGCCCGCCAGGGCCGTGCTTCCGTCGAGTACGATCTCAACTCCGCGGACATCAAGTGGCGGGTCGAAATCCGGCAGAAGTTGCGGGACGCCATGCTCGACCGCGTCCGCCTGAAGACGGAACTGGATGTCATCTCGGCGCAGATCCTGAATGCCGGGATCGCCGTCGAGGAAACTCTCGCCAAGCCTCAGATCGACGTCGTGATCTATCGGTCGGTCAGCGGCCACGAGGAATCGATAAAGGCGGGGATGGAGACGGCGGTCCTGCCCGGAGACATCCTCGACGTTTCCCTCACTCCCAGCCCCGCCGGATGAACGCACCATGCACCGTCCGGCCGTCAGCGTTCTCATAAACAACCACAACTACGGGGGCTTGGTCGCGGATGCGATCGCGAGCGCATTGTGCCAGGAGGAGGTGGCAGCCGAGATCATCGTCGTCGATGACGGATCAACCGATCAGTCGCGTTCGGTCCTGGAATCCTGTCGCGACAGGGTACGGATCGTCTTCCAGGACAATCGCGGCCAGGCAGCCGCCATCAATGCCGGCGTCGAGGCAAGCCGGGGGGAGTTCCTTTGCTTCCTCGACGCTGACGACTGGTGGGCACCGGGCAAGCTGCGGGCAGTCGTCGCCGCCTTCCAGTCGAACCCCGACACGGTGCTGGTCTATCATCGGTTGCAACCGCTGCTGGCGGACGGCTCCCTAACGCTGAAGCCCATTCCGCGCACGCTTTGCGACGGCGATATTTCACGGCGGCTGGCGCGGTCAGCCGGCTGGTGGCCCTTCCCGATGACTTCGGCGATCGCGGTGAAGCGCAGCGCATGGGAGGCGGTCGGCGCTATTCCCAGCCAGTTTCGCATATCCGCCGACGCATGGCTCGCGGGCATCTACCCC
>SCRB01000729.1 GCA_004299545.1 Rhizobiaceae bacterium | reverse complement strand
CGTGGCTGATGACGGCCGTCCACCGCGCGCCGTAGACGCCGAGCGTCGCCCAGAAGCTGAGGAAGCCGAGAGCGGTGATGACCGGAGGCAGGATGAAGGGCGCGACGCCGAGCAACTGGAAGATGCGCGCCCAGCCTGCCTGACGCCGCCACAGGAACCACGCGAGCGGCAGCGCGATCGAGACGGCGAGCGCGGCGGCAAGCATGGCGAGGATCAGGGACGAGAAGAAGGCGGCGCGCCACTCGTCGTCGGTGAAGATCGCCGCATACCAGGCAAGCGAGAAGCCCTGTGGCGGAAAGGCCAGGGTCTGGTCCCTGTTGACGGAGACGCCGGCAACGACCACCAGCGGCGCGGCGAGAAAGACGCCGACGCCGAGCATCCAGAAGAAACGCAGGAGGCGCCCGCTCATGCCTCCGCCTCCCGGCGTCCGATCAACGTGGTCAGGCCGACAAGCGCCAGCGCGATCAGGACGAGGAAGACAGCCATCGCCGCGGCGAACGGCATGTTCGACTGGTAGATGGCCTGATCCGTGATCAGCACGGAGAGCGTCCATTGCCGCGGGCGGCCGAGGATCTGCGGTAACAGATAGGAGCCGAGGGCGAAGACGAAGACCATGATCAGCGTCGCCACGATCGTGTTGCGCGATACCGGCACGACGACGTTGAAGAAGGCTTTCACCGGCGAGGCCCCCATGGTGCGCGCCGCTTCCAGAAGCGACCAGTCGAGGCGTGCCAGCGAGGGATAAAGGACGAGGATCGTATAGGGCAACGCCTGGTAGACCATACCCGTCAGGACCGCGCCGAAGCCGGGCAGCAGCGCCTCCGGCCTGTCCATGAGGCCCAGCGCGACGAACAGGTTGGTGATGCCGGCAGTGCGCGACAGAAGCGTCGACCAGGCGAAGCCGATGATGACTTCCGACAACGACAGCACCGACAGAAGCGAAAGCAGCCAGAGGATCTGCGCGCGGCGCTTGAGACGCACCAGGAAGAAAGTGAACGGGAAGCCGACGACGAGGCAGACGACGGCCACCATGATCGCCAGGAAGAGCGAAAAGGCGAGCACGCCGCCGAAGAAGGCCGTGAGAAAGCGGGCATAATTGTCGAGGACGAAATCCGGCGTGTAGAAAGCACCCTGATTGCGCTTGAAGAAGCTGACGGCGATCATCGTCGCAAAGGGGATGACGAAGAAGACGACGAGCATGATGCCCGGATAGACGATCGGCGCATAATCGCGGGCGCTTTTCGGCGGTGTCCTCCTCACGCCGTCACCACGACCGCGTTTCCGGCATGGAAGCTCAACCCCGTCTCGTCGCCGACATTGACCGCCGGCCGGTCGCGCGGCGAGGACGCCGCGACAAGGCGGTGGCCGCCGATGTCGATGAAGGTCTCTATCGTTGCGCCGAGGTCGCGGACGAAGGCGACGGTGCCCGTCAAAGCGCCCTCGCCGGCCGGCGCCAGGATGATGTCCTCAGGCCGGACGGAAAGCATTTGGCCGTCGCGGGCGGGCGCTGCGATGCCGGGGAGCGGCTTGCCGAAAGCGGTCGCGGTCCCGTTTTCCACCGCCAGCGGAATAAGGTTGGTCGAGCCGATGAAATCGGCGACGAAAGCATCGGCCGGATGGCGATAGATCTCGACCGGAGAGGCGGCCTGGCGGATGCGCCCGCCGCCCATCACGACGACCTGGTCGGCCATGGTCATCGCCTCGCGCTGGTCGTGGGTGACGACGATCGTGGTGATACCGAGCCGCTCCTGAAGCTGCCGCAATTCGACCTGCATGGCTTCGCGCAGCTTGGCGTCGAGCGCAGAGAGCGGTTCGTCGAGCAGGAACAGCTTCGGCTGGACGGCGAGCGCGCGGGCGATCGCCACGCGCTGGCGCTGCCCGCCGGAAAGCTGCGCCACGGACCGGTCGCCATAGCCGGCCATATGCACCATTTCGAGAAGTTCGCCGACGCGGCGCTTCTTTTCCGCCGTGCCCACGCCGCGAATGGTCATCGCATAGGCGATGTTGCCGGTGACATCGAGATGAGGAAAGAGCGCGAGCGACTGAAACACCATGCCGAGTTCGCGCCTGTGCGTCGGCACGGCGGTGATGTCGCGGCCGTCGAGCAGGATCGAGCCGCCCGTCGGCTCTTCCAGGCCCGCGATCATGCGCAGCAGCGTCGTCTTGCCGCAGCCGGAGGGGCCAAGCATACACACGAAGGTCCCGTTCGGCACCGAAAGCGAAACGTCCTCGACGGCGTGGACGGGGCCGAAATGCTTCCGGACTTCACTGAGGACGAGACCGCTCAAGCACCACCTCCCATGGAATTGCGCGGCAAGCGCCTATGAAGTTCGACCCCCACTCCGATTTGCTCCGCAAACCACCTCTCCCCCGCTCGACGGGGGAGAGGAAATACCGACCGCCACGCTTGGCACCCTTCCTCTACCCCACGAACGTAGGGGAGAGGTGGCCGCGAAGCAGGCGGCGTGGGGGAAGGCCAAGCCATAGACGACAGCCCTCGACGGAACAGGATGCCACCGCCCGCATGTGACGGACGCATCCTGAAAAGTTGACCGGCAAATCCCTCAGCCGACGATCAGTTCGGTCCACTTCTGGTCCAGCCAGTCCGACCTCTTCTGATACATAGCATAGCGCGGGATGATCGGCTCGATGGAACTCGACACGGCGGCGAATTCCTTGTCGGAGAGATCGAGCAGCTCGCGCTTCACGGTCGGCGCCGTGCCGTTCTTGCGGCAGACGAGGTCCTGTATCTTCGGCTGGCACATGAAGTTGATGAATTCGTGCGCCTCATCGACCTTCTTGGACGCATGCGAAACGGCCCAGGAGCCGGAATCCTCGATGCCGCCTTCCTTCGGGAAGGTCGAACGCACCGGGAAACCTTTCGAAATCGCGATGCCGGTGACGTCGTGGTAATATTGGCCCATCGGGATTTCGCCCGATTTCAGCGCCTGCTCGAACTGCGCCTCGTCACGGTACCAGAGCCGCACGTTCGGCTTCACCTCGGCGAGCTTCTTGAAGGCCTTGAGGATACCGTCCTCGGTATCGAGCACGTTGGTGCCGCCAAGGAAAGTCTTCGCCGTCACCTCGAGCAGGAACGAGTTCGAAACCAGCGCCAGGAGGCCGAGCTTGTCCTTCTTGTCCGGTTCCCAGAACGCCGCCCAGGAGGTCGGCGCGGTCGGGAAAACCTTGGTGTTGGAGACGAGCGTGATGTACCACGCCACCGCCCCGATCCCGGCGACATCACCGTTGGGGTCCTTGTTGATGAAGCGGTCGAGCACGTTCTTCGAATTGGGGATCTTCTTCATGTCGAGCGGCGTCCACAGCTTGCTCTCCATCCCCTTCAGCATGGGAACCTGCGCCATCATCGATACGTCGGCGGGCGCCTGGCCGGCCTTCGCGGCCTGTTCGAGCTGCACGAGCCATGCCTCTCCCGTCGGTTCGCCGACGGATTCGACCTTGATGCCGGTCTCCTTGGTGAAAACCGGAAAGACATTCTCATCGAAGGATTTCTTGAAGAAGCCGCCATAGGCTCCGACCTTGAGCGAACGGTCGGCACCGCGGGCGACGGCTGGCATGGCCAGCGCCGCGCCGGCGGCAAGCGCCGTACCGAGAACGGTGCGGCGATCGATTTTCCTGTCACTGAAGTCGTTCATGTCATTTCTCCTCCGGGTTCTCGCCCGGTTTTGCCCGAGCCTTCTTTATTCCCTCTCAGCGTCTTTTCTCACTTCCGATGCCCCTCATTTCCGCTGTCCGGCCGCCTGAACGCTTGGACTGAAGACCATGAGGCTGAGGATTTCGAAAAGCATCTGCGCGCCGGCATGGGCGGTGTTGGCGGTCGCATCATATTGCGGCGCGACCTCGACGACATCGGCGCCGACGAGATCGACACCCTTGAAGCCGCGCAGGAGATCAAGCGCCTCACGCGTCGTCAGCCCGCCGATTTCCGGCGTGCCGGTGCCGGGCGCGAAAGAGGGATCGAGGCTATCGATGTCGAAGGAAAGATAGGTCGGGCCGTCGCCGACGATGCCGCGCGCCTTGGCGATGACCGCGTCGACCCCCATGCCGGAAATTTCCTCGGCATGGATGACGGTCATCCCTGATTCGTAGGAGAATTCCCACAGATATTCGGCCGAACCGCGGATACCGATCTGGATCGTGCGCGTCGGGTCAAGGACACCGTCGAGCACCGCGTTCCTGAACGGTCCGCCGTGATGGAACTTCGTCTGGTCGAAAGCGCCGCCCGTATCGCAATGCGCGTCGATATGGATCAGGCCAACCGGACGGTCGCGGCCGACGGCCCTGAGGATCGGATGGGTGATCGAATGGTCGCCGCCGACCGACAGAGGGATGACTCCGGCATCGACAATGCGGCGGACATGCGCCTCGATATCCTGATGGCTCTGCTCGAGACGGTAGCGGCTGGCAAAGGGCACGTCGCCGATATCCGCGACCCTCAAATCGAAGACAGGCGCCGTTTCGAGCACGTGGTTATACGGGCCGATGCGCTCGATGGTGCGCACGGCGCGCGGCCCGAAGCGGGAGCCGGGCCGGTTGGTGACGCCGAGATCCATCGGCATGCCGCTCATCGCTACCTGCAAGTCGCCAAAATCCGGGTTGTCGGCGCTGACGGGCAGATAGGGTGCCGTCAGGAAGGTCGGAATGCCGGCATAGGGCGCCACGCGCGTGCCGCCCTTGGAGAAAATCTTGTCCGCAACCTTCCGGAATCTCGGATCGAACAGTTCGCCGCCATGTCCGCTGGCATATTTTTCGCGCAGCTTGCGAAGCGCGTTCTCGTTCCACGCCATGGAAAATCCTCCCGATCCGTTCGGTCGGCGGATCGTTTCAGCAAGTGAAGTACAGCGGACATGGAATTTCAATTGATATTATCGCATAAGCTTATGTGAATTTTTTTGACACATGACTTGCAAACATGGAACCGCGTTCGATGAGCCAGCGTCTGCCGCCCCTCAATTCGCTGCGCGCCTTCGAGGCGACGGCCCGCACCGGGTCGATCTCGGCCGCTGCGCGCGAACTCAACGTCACCCATGGCGCGATCAGCCATCAAGTGCGAAAACTGGAGGAGAGCCTCGGCGTACCGCTGTTCGAGCGCGTCGGCCGCCGGGTGAAGCCGACGCCGCACGCGGCGCTCCTGAAACCCGCCATCTGCAACGCCTTCGACAGCATCGCCGCCGCAACAGCCCGGCTTGCCCGGCCCGCCACGGCGGGGGACCTCGTCATAGGCTGCGTGCCGGCGCTGCTCTCACTCTGGCTTTTGCCGCACATGACGTCCTTTTTCGATCTCTATCCGGATATCCGCGTCAGGCTCGTTCCGACCAACGATCCGGCGGACATGAAGAAGAGCGATATGGACGTCCATATCCTCTATGGCGACGGATCGTGGACCGACCGCTGGGTGCGCCACTGGACCGACCTCTATCTGTTTCCCGTCGTCAGCCCGCGGCTCCTCAACGAGAGGCCGCTGCGTACCGTTCGCGACCTCTCCCAGCATGTTCTGCTCCATGCCGACGACGGCCAGGAATGGCACGCATGGCTTTCGGCAGCCGACGCACTCGACGTGATGCACGAGCGCCATCATTTCATGAGCAATGCGCGCCTTGGCATCGAAGCCGCCATGCTGGGACACGGCGTGGCGCTCGGCGACAACATAACGGCGAAGGCCATGCTGGGCAGCGGCGATCTCGTCGTGCCGTTCGAACGGTCGGTGCAGGCCTCTTCGAGCTTTTATGTGACCTGCCGCAACGAAGACCGCTCGGCGCCGATCGTCAGGGCTTTTGCCGACTGGCTGTTTGCCGCGCTCGACCAGTCCGGCCGCGAGAAGGCGGACTGGAAGCGATAGGCATACGGGCGCCGATCCATTGATGAAAGGGCCGCGCGGAAGCTGGAAATAGGCTTTCCTTGCTGTTAGAAGGCTTTCGCCGCAGGAGCGAAGGAAACGGGCATGCCTCCCCGCAAGACCATCCGCAAGGCTGAGATCAGCCGCAGGACCAAGGAGACCGGGATCGCCGTGTCGGTCGATCTCGACGGCACCGGCCGTTCGGAAATCGCGACCGGCGTCGGCTTTTTCGATCATATGCTCGACCAGCTGGCGCGCCATTCGCTGATCGACATCACCGTTAAGGCCAAGGGCGATCTCCACATAGACGATCATCATACCGTGGAGGACACCGGAATCGCGCTCGGCCAGGCGGTGGCGAAGGCGCTGGGCGAAAGGCGTGGCATCACGCGCTACGCTTCGATCGATCTGGCCATGGACGAGACGCTGACCCGGGCGGCGGTCGATGTTTCCGGTCGCCCTTTCCTCGTCTGGAACGCGGCCTTTTCCTCACCCAAGATCGGCACGTTCGACACCGAACTCGTGCGCGAGTTCTTCCATGCCTTTGCTCAGAATGCCGGCATTACGCTGCATGTGACGAACCATTACGGCGCCAACAACCATCATATCGCCGAAACCTGCTTCAAGGCGGTGGCGCGGGCGCTCCGGGCCGCGATCGAGCCCGATCCGCGCCAGGGCGACGCCGTTCCCTCCACCAAGGGCACGCTGAACGGATAGCGCCATGGCAAGCTATGTCGTTTTCGAGGCGCCCGGCGACAGGCAATCGCCCGTTTTCGTGCGCGACAGTTTCCGCTGGCCGGCTTTCCTGGTGCCGCTTTTGTGGTTTCTCCGGCACCGGCTGTGGATCCAGGCGTTCGCCGTTCTTGCCACGATGGTTGTATTCG
>SCRB01000728.1 GCA_004299545.1 Rhizobiaceae bacterium | reverse complement strand
GCAGGCTTCTTTGCATTGGAGGATTTGGGTCTCATCTTCGTTCCTTCGTCACTACGACGAGACCCAAATCCTCCTTAAATCACAACCTCAAATCTGGGCCATAGGTGCTGACGGGGAACATCCGGTAATGAATGAAGCCCGGCCGGCGGTACAAGACTGCTCGCCATAGGAGTCGGTAAAGCGAATGCCTTCCTTGGCCAAGCGGTCGATGTTCGGCGTGCGGTAACCCATCAGGCCGTTCGAGTAGCAACTGAGGTTAGAGATGCCGATATCGTCGCCCCAGATGACGAGGATGTTCGGCTTATCGGACTTTCCATTCGGTGACTTGGCCATCTTCTTTCTCCTTGGGATCTGTTGATGGGCCTGCGCAGCAGCAGCGGCAGTCTCGCTAGTTTCCGTGGCGCTGCGCGGCGCTCTGGATGATACGGTGGACCATGGCATCCATGTTGAGGTCGCCCGTAGTCTGACGCTGCGGAAACGCCTTGAAGGTTTCGAGGTGCTGCAACACAAGCGCAGCCAATGGCAGCGTGGTCCAGAGCTTGTCGACGGCGTAATTCGGGTAGGCGGGTGCCGTCATGTGGTGCTCGAATGGATCGGCCCTGAGGTTCACTGGCTGCGGCACAGTGGGAGCCGCCGCATGGCCAGCGAACCAGTCGTCCTTCTCCATGAAGTGGGCTTTCCAGTTGTTGTACCGGATCGCGTAGAGGTTGGCCTCGCCGTAGTAGAAGAATTCGTGACGAGGCGATTCCTTGGCTTCGCCTGAGAGGTAAGGCAGCTGGTTGTAGCCGTCCAAATGCACCTTGAAGGTCTTGTCTCCGGCCTTGTGCCCCTGCAGAAGCTTTTCCTTGATGTCCGGCACACCGGCGGCCGCCAGAACGGTCGGCAGCACGTCCTCGTGTGAAGCAATACCGTTCAGAACCTGGCCGGGCTTGATCTTGCCCGGATAGCGGATGAGGAAAGGCACACGGAAACCGCCTTCCCAGCCCAGTCCCTTTTCTCCACGGAAGGGCGTCGTGCCGCCGTCGGGCCAGGTAAACTGCTCCGCGCCGTTGTCGGTCGAGAAGACCACCAGCGTGTTGTCGGCGATGCCGAGATCGTCAAGCTTCTTGAGCAGCCCGCCGACGACCCAATCCAATTCCTGCATGCCGTCGCTGTAGAGGCCGAGCCCAGTCTTGCCGTCCCATTTCTTCGAGAGATGGGTCCACACATGCATCCGGGTGGTGTTGTGCCAAAGGAGGAACGGCTTTCCAGCGTCATGCGCGCGGTCGATGAAATTCAGCGACCGGTTCAACAAATCCTCCTCGACTGTCGTCATGCGCTCACGCGTGAGCGGACCGGTATCCTTGATCGTCTGCTTGCCGACGCGACCGAACCGGGCATCGACGGTTGGATCGTCCTTGTCGGTTGCCTTGCACTCGAGCACGCCACGAGGCCCGAACAGTTCCTTGAATTTCTCGTTACCCTTCGGATAATCCGGCTGCTCCGGTTCTTCCTCGGCGTTCAGGTGATAGAGATTGCCGTAGAACTCGTCGAAGCCGTGCACGGTAGGCAGAAATTCGTTGCGGTCGCCGAGATGGTTTTTCCCGGTCTGGCAGGTCATGTAGCCGAGGGGCTTGAGAAGGTCGGCGATCGTGGGGTCCTCGAACTGCAGCCCTTGCTTGGCGCCGGGCATGCCAACGGTCGTCAGCCCCGTTCGCATGGGAATCTGGCCGGTGATGAAAGCCGCCCGACCTGCGGTGCAGCTTGCTTGACCATAATGGTCGGTCAGCAAGGCGCCCTCATTGGCGATGCGGTCGATGTTGGGCGTCGGTCCGCCCATTATGCCCCGGTTATAAGCGCCGACGTCGAACCAGCCGATATCGTCAGCAAAAATCAGAAGAATGTTCGGCTTGCCGGGGTTGCCGTTCTTCGGTGATTTGGCCATCCTGTTTCTCCTTGCGTGTTCTAAATTTTCTTCCGCGAACCGATCGTCTGCTCCGGTCTCATCCAAATGGCCCGACGCGGAAGACCATGCTCAGGATTGCCGCGATACCGATCAGCAACAGGATCACCGCCGCTACCAGCGTCATCGAGGGCGGAAATCGACTTTGGGCATGGATCAGGCCGGCATCGCGCATCGCGTTGCGCTCCCCACGGAGTCCGATCATGAATTGGAGATGGTAGGCGATGCCGACGATCAGCATCACGATGCCGAGCAGCACCAGCGTGACGCCGAAATTGCGCTGCGCCGCGGCGCTGGTGACCAGTGCTTGGTCGCGCATCTTCTGAAAAACCTGGAAGATGGTGAAGCCGAAGGAGATGAGCGACAGCGATGTGCGGATCACCGACATCAGCGTACGGTCGGCGCTCATGCGCGTACGCTGGAACGACATGCCGGTGCGGCGCATCGACATCTCGGTCCGCTCGGTGGAGAGGTCGGTCCGGTGCGTAGAGAGATCCGTCCTGTATTCGGATAGCGAGGTACGGTGCTCCGAAAGCCCCGTCCGGTGGTTGGAGAGGCTCGTGCGGTAGGCCGAATACTGGACCGAAGCGACATCCGATTTGGACTGATCGACATCGGGTATGGGAGGCACGGGTGACTCCGGCATCCGGCGCGGTCGAACGAGTTGCTGGTTTTTCGCTTTGCTTGCCATCAGCGCCTCACAGGGATGAACCGAAGCGCGGTGCTGGAAAGCATTGGAAGGGCAGAAGAACGGATAGTTTTGATCCGACCGTATGGAGCCTTAGTCTGTGACGGTTGCCTGCAAGAGAGGATCCATGCCTCCGTCAGGTTTCCGCCTGCTCTCAACCTGGATACATCAAAGCCCATCACCGGCTCCAACTGCCTGACGCCCGGAAGTCGAACGAGGTGCTCCGATGTGGAGCCCCTTTGTCGTGCGATCTTTCAGGAAGCGGGAGTGCGACTGAAGTACGTTACGGTAACAGCCGCCATTTGCGGCGAAGCGCGGTCTCGCTCGGCTGGCGGGAGGGCGCCGAGAGAAACGGGCCGATCTATGATGTTACCGTAACGTGCTCATCGGAACCGCATTGAATCTGGCAAACTTCATGACGAACCGTCGGGCACGTCGGACTTGTTCCGCGGTTGCTGGCAAATGATTTTGGACAGCGGCATGCGTTGAAGCGATCAACGGAATTTCGGCATCGCTTCCGGAAGCACGAACAGGCCCGGCAACATGTCAACGGAAACGAACTATAATCAAAAGGGCCTGCTGAAGCTCATGCTGAAAATGCCCGCACTGCGAGGCCGCCTGCAAATCCTCAGCATCAGGAATCCCGAAGTACTGAACCTTTGTGGCGCCTTCGAAGAGGCAAGCCTGATGCTTGATCGCCTCATCAAGGAAAACAGGCCGTCCAATCGACAGCAGATCGAGGAATATCAAAACGTATGTCGCGAAATCGAGGATGAGATCATCGCGATGTGCTACAGTGATTAAGCAGTCCGCAACGAGGCAGGCCGCCCAAGCTGCGACTGAAAGAAGACACGGCACTTCGCTGTGCATTGCGCTTCCCGAACAGACTGGAATAGCGTGGTTCAGTTCTTGGAGGAGAGCAACTCCGTCGCGGCTTTCGTCTCCTGCTTGGCATTGGAGGCTGGTCCGCCGATCTGCTGGACCAGATTCCCAGCCTGGCCCGAAAGATTATGCCTCGTTCCCGGGTCCACCACGGAGATCGGCGCACTGACCGCGAGGCCGACGCCGGTGCCCACTGCCTTCGCGGTACCGGCAGCGAGCATCGTTATGCGATCGCCCAGGCCGATACTCGATTCGGTCAAGCTCTGTCCTGCTACCAGCCTGGTTCCGATTGCCTGGACGATTTCCGGGCTGGACGCGAACTTGTCGTGGTGGGCACTGTCTTCAGCTTGAAGCTTGGTCAGGTCGACAATGGTAATTCCGGCCTTTTTGGCTGCGCTGCGATAAGGCTCCGCGCTTGGGTCGATCTGACCCAGGCGATTGACATTGCCGGCGATCAGCCTCGATACGGCGAGCGCGCGATCATCCTGCGACACGAAGACGGTGAAGTTTGGATGTCTCTTCCCGAGATCTTTGTACTGACGGGAGAAAACGTCGATGTCTATATCCGGCGATGCGAGGATGACGTTGCGTATCTTCGGCGCGACGCGACCGTCGCGTATTGCCATCTGCCGGAGCGACTCCATGGCAAGCCATGTGCCCATCGAGTGAGCCAGAATGCTGACGTCGTGAACGCGACGGTCGTTGGCCAACAGATGAAGCAACTTCTCGAGCCCGTCGCGGGAATAGATCGTGCTTTCCCGGTCATAATTATAGTCGAACAGGCTGCCGCCCGAAGGCCAGGTAAAGAGGATGGGTGCGGCGTCAGCCTTGGAATCATGCGCGATCTGGGCAAAACGAAAGACCGCATCTTCATACTTGTTGTCAAAGCCGTGAACGAAGACGAGCACGCTTCTGCTCTTCGGCAGATGGCGAGCCAACCATTCGGAGCCGGCCTGCTGCGTCGAAGCGAGGTGCTTGACGCCCACGGTAGCAAAATCGGTCTCCGGATTGGGCGGAAGGTGCTTCGGCCATTGCACTTCCCCGATCTTCCTGTGAGAATCCGGCGGGATGGAGACAGCTATCGCGTCCAGAGAAAAGGCCCGATCACGCTGTCCCGTATAGAGCGTAGCCGGATCGCCGGAAGGCTTTCTCGTCGTGACGACAAGCAAGTTCTCGATCGATCCTCCAGGCGCCGCGGTCGGGATGGGCTTCAGCACGCCATTCGGGTGGGCGCAACCTGCCAGAGCAACAAAGACGCCAACCAAAAGTGCGTTGCGGAGTTGAATAGGAATCCGTCGGCCACGCAAGGTGTTGCTCATGCGCCTCGAACAGGGGGCTGTATTGCTAAGCGCCACCTCCGTTCCTCAGTGGATGTTTACCTGGACGTATACGCCGCCGCTTCTCGCGTAGTAAACGCCTCCGCAATTGTAATAGTAACCGCCATGGTACGGGCCGTAGACGCATCCAGGCGGCAGCACGGTGAGGCGCGCTATTGTGCGTCTTGTGGTCCGCCGCGCTGTCCTGCGCGCAACGCCCGCGTATGAAAGCGGGGTCAGCGGATGGCCGACAACTGCCTGCGCGGGCTGCACCGCGTTCAGAGGGCCGAATACCGGTAACTCCCAATCGACGCCGCCCAAGGAGGCGAGGGCTGTGCCAAGCGAAATTGCGATCAACTTCCGCCAGTGTCTCATTTGGGTTCTCCTGCATCGGCAGCATCGGGGACCTCATCGATCTGAGGCAACTGGCTCAGGTTGACCTTCTTGGCGTCGGCAGGCTTGTCGAAGGCGAAATCGGCAACGGCATCCGGGCCGAACTTCCAGTTCCTCGTCTCGATCGTGTATTGCGGCGCCTGCGGCACGTGCTTGCTGGTGATCACATAGCGTATCGGTACCGGCTGATCGCCACCCTTTATCCACATCTGCCAATCGACGTCTGGCGCCTGGAAAGCGAGATACTCGCATTCCATCCCGTCGATATAGGCGCTAGAGATATGCTTTATGGTGACTTCGTCGTCCATCAGCGAATCGTAGATATCGGTGCTAAGCAGATCGGCACCGGGAGGTTCGATACCAGCGTTGGCAAGCTTGCCGGCAAGTTCAGACAGCGTGCCCTTCGCTTCGACTTGGGCGTATGCGTTTGCGTTACGGCCGAGGAGAGAAAAGGTGGTGCCGTCGAAGACGGTTTCGATATTGGTGAAACCTCCGATGCGATTGACCTTGATCTTGTCAGGTCGGTTGATCGCGACAGTTCCTGAACTCGCGAATTGCAATTTCTCTCCTTCTCGTGTGACCGCTTCAACCGAGGAATTGTAATCGAAGGAGAATTTCTGCTGCTTGCTCATGAAATCGGACATAGCCTTGAAGAGTGCTCGGCCATCATCGGCCGCGAGTGCCGTTCCGGCGACTGGTCCGATAAGCAATGTACCTGTTAGTGCGAGCGTACTAATAAACTGTCGCGCTTTCATATTCGATCTCCTCGCTATCAAGACCTTGTCGCCAGTTGCAGGGCGAGCGTCGAGCCGGCCAAAAGCGCACCGGCGGCGAGCCCGAGCAAACTGAATTTTCGCCTCATGTCGAAATAGCTCCAGTCGATACGTCGATTAACTTGACAGGATTGGCCGCGATGGCTTCGCGAGGAAGTACGTTACGGTTACAGAGATCGGAAG
>SCRB01000727.1 GCA_004299545.1 Rhizobiaceae bacterium | reverse complement strand
CGGCATCGCCGAACTTTTCGATGGCTTCGCCATGATCCTCGAACTCGACATTGTGGAGATAGATCACGGTTGGCACACCCGTCTCGCGGAACGCCCTGGCAACGCGCAAGACCTTGCCCGACTGTGCCACGATAATATCGGGCGCCATCGAGTGCACCACATCTGCGGCCCCCTCCCAGGCAAACCATGAACGGTAGACGCAATAGCCCTGGCTGCGGTCGCCAATCGCCTTGCGCCGCAACAGCTTCATCATGATCCGCCCGCGCGTGCCGATCCAGCCATCGGGCGTCAATCCGGCCAGGACGCCGATTTCGTGGCCCCGCGCCAGAAGCTCGCGCGCCATTTCATGTGTGTTCGACTGGCTGCCGCCGGCGATCTGCGGGAGATAGGGGTGCGCGCTCGCGAAGACGATCTTCAATGCTGTTTCCTCGTCTTCACTCGCCGGGGCCCGGCTGCGGAATGGCCGCCTGAACGGTAAGGGTCCGGTGGTGCGACGGAATACGCGAACAGGTCTTCGGAAAGTGAAGCCAGAACGACGGCAGTTCGCGCGAAATCCGGCGTATCGCATGAAGCGTCGTGAGCGGCCTATAGCGCAGGTTCCTGAGGCACAGGAAAACCAGATGGTCGCGGGTTTCCTGCTCTTCCTTTTCGCTGAGTGTCTTTTGCACCGCATCCAGATCGAACACGGTGGTCAGCTTGTTCCTGAACACGAGTCCGTCGATCAGCCGATCCGGCGCGTTGACGGAATCCCATGCAAGAGCCTCCCGGTAGATCGATACGCCTTCGCCGCGCGCTCCCATGACGGCGGTGGAATAGCTGACCGTACCCGATTGTCTGGCGAGCATGATCCAGAAAAGCTGATCCTCGCCGGTCCGGCGCAGCCGGCTGTCGAAGCGCAAAGCGCTATGCGGCGGGAATCTGTAGACGACGTTGGACGTATGCGGGATGCAATGGACCAGAAATTCGTCAAAGGCCCGCCGCCCGGAGATGGATCGCGCTTCAGGTTCCGCGCCGATACCGACATCGTGGTTGCGCGTCATGTACTCGAAATAGGAGAAGGATGTGACGCCGTCGTGCATGCTGTTGGCGAAATAGAAATCCGCGTCTCCGGCAAGCGCCATGAGCGCCTGGCGGAGATGGCCGGGAAACCAGACATCGTCGGAATCGAGGAAAGCCACATAGTCCGTCCCTGCCGGATCAAGGTAATCGAGCGCCGTGTTCCGGGCCGCGCCCGGCCCGCCATTGGCGCGGTCCAGTAAGATCATGCTGAAGGGAGGCGGCAGATCGATGCCGCCAAGGTCCCGTTGCGGGGGCAGGGGGGATTCGTCGTCGACGATGACAAGCTCGACGGCAACGCCGTCGGGCAACTCCTGGGCGAGAACGGAATCGACTGCGCTTCGCAAGATGCCGGGCTTTCGCTGGAAATAAGGAATGACGACGGCAATTTTCATGCCCGGCGCTCCATGGGGGAAACATGCGATCGAGCGAACTTTTCCACCGCTTCCAGGGCGCGGGCAAAAACGTCGTCGAGACGGTTGCCGTCGCTCAATTGCGGCTCGCGCCGGCTCAATGTCCTGAGACGCCGCGCGGCAAGCGACGTCAATACCCGGTCCGCCGGCCTTGCCAGCGCGCCCCTGCCATACCGCCTTGCACGGCCCTCGTAATAGCGCCGGCCTTTGGTCGCGCTCACATAGAGTTCGAACAGGCTTGAGGGCAGGAGCGGCTGGGGGTTCAGTTCCAGTCCGAGAGCTTCCGCCCAGTCCGCCCATTTGGCGGCGTTCTCGGCATGGATCGGGCGCACCGCCAGCCATGGCGTCCTCAAGGCATCGGCAACAATGGCGCCGTGCATCGCCTCCGTGATGAGCATGCGCGCCCCACGGATTTCGCCGATGATCTTTTCGACGTCGTCGCGCGGGTCGATAAGGCGGATACCAGCTTCCGCGCATGCCTCCGGCCAGCAGCCTCTGGAAAAGCTGTGATAATGCGGCATGAATGCGACGCCGACATTTTCGACAGCGGGCGGCAGGTCGAGCTTGCGCAGCAGGATCGCGCTGTCGCAAATGCCCTTGGCCGGCGGCAGGCCAAGCTCGGCCGCCGTCCGGGGACCGCGCACGAAAATCACGTCCCAGCTGCCGTCATGGACATCGGGTGCGGCCGCATAGCCGCCATATCCCGATCCGAACACATATTTGCGCGCGTTCTTCGGGTAGTGCTCCCAGAGGATCGAGCCGATGCCGAGGAAGAGTTCGCCGTCGTCCTCGTCGAGGAAGCCTGGCGGCAACAGTCGCGGCCACAGATAGGTGTTCAGATCGTCACCGAAATTGGGCACCTGTGCCCTGAAATAAGTAAGTTTCATGCCGAAACCGCTCTCCGCTTCAGGACTACATCGCGCATCAGGACAATTCTCCGGCCGTCGAGGACGGCGAGCGCCGCGCCATAGATGACGGCACCCCCCGCGACTTCCGCGGCCAGACGCAGATAGGCGGATGCGCCGGCCATGTATTGCCGCAGGACGAGCACGCCCACCAGCATCACAAGGCAGGCGAGCGAGGGCGCAAGGAAGGATTTGAGATAGGTCCAGGGCCCGATCTCCAGGATGCGCAGCACCATCCAGACCGTGATAGGCCACATCAGGAAAGTCTGCACGGCGATCGCGAAGACCAGCGTGGAAACGCCGAAGCGATAGAAGATCACGACCACCAGTGCGGTCACCGCCTGCTTCGCGATCATATAGTAGAACCACCAGCTCGGATTCCCCTGGCTATTGATGAGCGACCCCTGGAGGATCCCGATGCAACTCAGCAGCCCCATGGCGCAGAAGCCGCGGATGGCGGGCACGGCTGCGATCCAGTGTTCGCCGAAAAACACCATGACCATGTCTGCGGCGACGGCACCCAGCCCGACGAACACGGGGAATGAGAGCGTCGAGGAGATGAAGGTCGCAAAAAGGAACGTTTCCCTCAGCCTCTCGCGCTCGCCCTGCAGCGAGGAAAGCAGCGTATAGGAGACAGTGTTCAGCGCGCCGGCAATGAAATCGTTGAGGATCTGGAAGATGCGCTGCGAGAAGCTGAATATGCCGAGCGCCGTCGTACCCAGGAAGGTGCCGATCAGGATCTGATCCAGCCTGACCATATGCAGGATCCTGTGGCCCGAAGCGAACATGCCGAAATGGGCGAGATCGCGCAGCGCCGCCCTGTCGAAGCGCATGCCCGGCCGCCAGTCGACCGCCAGCAGCGTTCCCACGCAGACCGCGACCGACGAGGCAAGCTGCGAAAAAGCCAGCGCCCAAAGACCATATCCCATGACGAGCAGACTGAGGCAGACCGCCGCGGAAACGATCGAGGCGATCAGCGTTCGTACGGCCATCTTGCTGAACGCCATGGCACGCGAAAGGAGCGCGTTCGGCACGACGACGGCCAGGTCGAAAAGCACGCGCAGGCCGATGACCTGTAAGAGCAGGGTCAGCCCGGCCGCACCCATGAGCCGGGAGAGGAGAGGCGCGCTCAGCGCAAGCACGGCGTAGATCGCCAGCGCCGCCAGGATGCAGAGCCAGAACACGGAATCGACATGCCGCTGCTCGATATCCTCGCGCTGCACGAGAGCCTGCCCGAAGCCGGCCGGAGCGATGGCGCTGGCCAGCGTGGAAATGCTGGCGGCCAGCGCGACCAGGCCGAACTCGGCGGGCGTGAGGAAGCGCGAGGTAACGGTGAAAACGCCCGCTCCGACAGCGGCCGGTGCAAAGCCGCTCAACGCCGACCAGAAGACGCCGTGGATGGCCGCGCGCGTGCGGCCGCTCCGCAAACGACCATAGGCTGCCTGTTCCGGCAGATCGGGCGGGACGCAGCCTGCCGCCCTGTCGCTTGCCCGGGAATTTGGTGAATGCAACTTCTTCATTGCGACAACTGCACCTGGAACGTTGCGTAGGAGGCGCGCGCACGCGTAGGAGCGAGGGTGGTTATTCCCGCCGCGTAGAAAAGAAAGAAGGAGCCAATGACATAGGGGTTGATGACATCGACCTCGACGAAAGAGCGCATCAGGAGCATCGTCATCAGCCCGAACAGAATGTGGGCAGCGCTGTCTGCATTGTCGTTCAGAAGGCGGGCGAGCAGGCTGCCCTCCGTCCTGAGAAGGAGCAGGGTGAGCAGGATGACCCCGACCCAACCCGTTTCGACGAGCACCTCGATATAGGTGTTGTGAAAGTGAAAACCGGTTCGCGCCGTGATGTAGTATTCGTGCCAGAGCCGCTCGGCATCGGCGAAGCCCTGGATCCAGAAGGCCTGATAGCCGACGCCGAGGAGTGGCGTCTTGGCCGCCACGAGCAGGCCCTGCGACCAGAGATAGGTGCGGCCGGTGAGCGTTGTATTCTTTCCGAAAGCTTCGAGGAGGGCCGAATACCCTCCCAAAGTGAAAAAAGCCGCTATCAGGCCCAGCCCCAGGACGGCTCCCGCCACAAACATCGTCTTCCGCGTCGCGGCGCGAAAAAACGAAACCGCACCCAGCCCGATCATCAGCGCGAGGGTAGCGGCGAGCGTGATCACCGCTGTCGCGGAATGAGAGATACGGAGGCCGTAGAGCGACAGTGCCGCGGCGAGAAGGATAATTGGCAGAATGGCGCGCCGCAGCCGCAGGATAAAAAAGGTGGCGAATGAAAAATAGATCCCTATGGCGCAGAAGAAGCCGAGCTGGTTCTTGGACGAGAACGCACCGGCGAAACTGTAGCCGCCGTCGAACGGGTCGTATTGGTAGCTCCCCTTCAGCAGCGAATAGATGATGACGATCGTGACGCCGATCAGGACTCCGCATGAGAGCGTCTTGATGTTGATCGTCCTCGCCGCGATAAGGGCGCAGACGATCTGGGTGGCATATTGGATGGCCGTGCGCGCCGTGGCGCCCGGCGCCTGCGACCAGAACATGGACAGGCAGGCCAGAACGCCGAAAGGCAGGATCCAATAATATCTGGCGACGTTCCCGCAGACTTTGCGGTAATCAACCGCGATCAGCGGCAACCAAAGCGCATAATACACCAGTATCGGCAGTTTGCCGAAATTGCTCGAATAGGCAAACACGAACATCGATATGGCGACCGCGAACGTCCCATAAAGGGTGTTCCTATCCGGATCTATGAGGAATCCCTTCGGGATCTTCATGTCGGCTTACTCTGTTGCGTTCCGATCGCCGGCAAATGTCCGCCGGTGGGCCAATGATCCCGACCCAACCGATCAATTCGATCCGGTTGCGGGAACCGTCATCACCACCTTGATGACGTCTCCGGGCAGCACTTGCGTATCTTCCGTTGCCGGGATCTGGCCCGCTTTCCCATCGGTTTCGCGCACGATCGAGTAGGAAAGGGAGGCGAGATTTTCCGAACCGGCGCTGTTTGCCGCCTGGGGATCGTCCGTGACCGCTTCCACCATGAGGTCCCTGTACATGCCAAGCTTCATGTCGATCATCTGCAGGTTCGTTTCCGCCTGCTGACGATCCTGGGCAATTTCGGCGGTGCGCCCGTTCTGCAGATTGGCGGCATCCTGATCGGTCTTGCTGATCTCCTGCTTTGCCTGAAGGGACTTTGTTTCCATATCCAGGAGCTTTCCTTCAAGATCGGCGGTGTTTTCCTGCAATGTGAGAATCCGCTGATTGACCGCCAGGCCGCGCTGCGCCAGCTTGTCGACGTTGGACAGATCCTTGCGCGAAAGGTCTATCTGTTTGCTCTGGGTGACCATTTTCTGTCCGAGCGTGGTGACTTCCTTCTGAAGAAGCGTCTTCAGTTCGGCGAGCTGCTTGAGCTGGACATCGAGAGTCTGCTGGCGCGCGGCCTTGAAGGCCGTTTCGTTCGCCATCAGCCTTTGTGCGTCCGGACTGTCGCGAACCTGCTTCGGAAAATCGATTGTGTCTTTTCCTTCGGCCTCCGCGACCAGGCGCGCGCGCATCGCCAGAAGCGCATCCCGCTGGGCGATCATGGCCTGGTAATTGCCGCGCGCGTTGATGAAGTTGCGGGTGGAGCTTCCGCCGTTGTCGCTCGAATGGCGCATTCCTCCCGCCAGGCTCACGGCCTTGAGCACGGTCAGGCCGGGCATATACGGATAGCGGCCCGGATTCTCCACGTCGCCCGAGACGAAAAATGGCCGGTACTCCGCGATTTCGACCGAGGCGGCGGGACGATCAGGGAGCCCGAACTTCTGCTGCAGCCCCTCACCGATCTCCGCGGCGATGTCAGCGGTCGTTTTGCCCTTCGCCGGGAGTTGGCCGAGGAAGGGCAACGATATGTCACCGGACGGGCCGACGGCGTACTGGCCGTCGAGCGACGTCCAGTCGCGCACGGCGCCTTGGGCCGTCTGCCACTCCGCCACCTTGATGTTGAGCTTGTCCATGACGCCGAGACGATAGCCGTCGGCGAGAACCCGCCCGGTTGGCAGGGCGGACAAGAACAGGCTGGCGAGGATTGCCGCGGCAATGCGCAATCGGATGGTTCCGCCTTTTACGATCACGTTGTTCCTTTTTTCCTGCCTTTGACGGCGGAAATTCGCGTGGCGGGGCTTCAATAGCTGCCGCGGGACGACAAGACCGCTGGAAACGTCTTGACGATGATCACCATGTCCTGGAGGAAAGACCAGTTCTCCAC
Organism: Rhizobiaceae bacterium; assembly: GCA_004299545.1. GTDB lineage: Bacteria > Pseudomonadota > Alphaproteobacteria > Rhizobiales > Rhizobiaceae > Mesorhizobium_L. Next base: position 559 of record SCRB01000727.1, on the reverse strand, counting down.
ATAGTGCTGGTCGAAAGCGACACGGTTCAGATACGACACGTCGTTACGGCCGCTGATCTGCCAGAGGCCGGTAAGGCCCGGCCGGGTTTTCAGATAGCAATGGACCGACGTGCCGTAGAATTCGAGTTCTTCCTCGACAACGGGCCTCGGGCCGACGAAGCTCATCTCTCCGCGAAGGATGTTCCACAATTGCGGCAATTCATCGAGACTGAGCTTGCGCAGGACGATCCCCACGCGGGTTACGCGCGGGTCGCGGCGCAACTTGCGGGTCGCGGCCCACTCTTCCCGGCTTGCCGGGTCGGCGGCAAGATGTGCCGCGAGGATCTTGTCCCCGTTCGGCGCCATCGTGCGGAACTTGAGACACAGGAAATCCTGGCCGTTCCGCCCGATGCGACGATGGCTGTAGAACACCGATCCGCCATCGGATAGCTTGACCAGAAGTGCCAGCATCAAGAGCAGGGGGCTGAGCAGCGTGAGCGCCGCCAGCGACCCGGCGACATCGAAGCTGCGCTTGTAGAAACCTCCAACCGGCGATTGCTCCCTGTGCTCGGACAGATGG
>SCRB01000726.1 GCA_004299545.1 Rhizobiaceae bacterium | reverse complement strand
CGCCGTGATATGGGAGCATTTTCGTTTTTCTCCGAATCACGGAAATGCTCCATCTTTTTGTTTTCACGCAATTCCGGACGCAAAACCGCTGCACACTTTTGCTGGAATTGCTCTAAGCAATCACGTGGCCGGCTCTTTCCGGCCACGCTCGATATTCCGGCGGATCATGCCGATATCCGCGCCGCCGATGGCGAAAGCGACGCCGAAATAGACGGTCATCGCCAAGGCGATCAGGCCAAGCAGAACCGGCGCCTTCACGATCAGATGCGCATGCGGCCCCAGCTCACGGGCGAAGTGGCCGACGAGCCAGTAGAGCATGCCGCCCATGACCGCCGAGGCGAGAACAAGCCTCGGCACGCGCCGGACAAGGCCTTCGTCGCGCCCCCAATGGCCACGCCGGACCAGCGTCACGAGAAGGAGGATGGCGTTGGTCCATCCTGCCGCCGCCTCAGCCGTGGCAATACCGCGCTCCGCGATCAACGGGAAAAGGCTGAGCGCAAGCGTCACATTGAGCGCCACCGAAATGCCGGCGAACATCATCGGCGTGCGCGTGTCTTCGCGGGCGAAGAAACCCGGCGTGAAGGCCTTGATCATGACGAAGGCAGGCAGGCCGAGCCCGAAGATCGCCAGAGCGCCTGCAACGGAATGCGCCGTCATCTCGGAGAAAGCGCCTCTCTCGTAAAGCACGCTGACGATCGGCCGCGACATGACGAGAAGCGCGGCGGATGCGGGGAGGGTCAGAAAGAGCGCGAATTCCACAGAGCGGTTCTGGAGATTGTCGGCCTCGCGCATATGGCCGGCCTTCAGGGCGCGCGCGAGTTCCGGCAGGAGCACGACGCCGACGGCGATGCCGACGACGCCGAGCGGCAACTGGTAGACGCGGTCTGCATATTGCAGGACCGAGATGGCACCCGGCTTTCCCGAAGCGATGATCTGGCCGATGACGAGATTGATCTGCGTGATCCCGCCGGTGACGGCGGCCGGCAGCGCCAGCATCAGAAGCCGCCATACGTTCGGTGTGATACGTGGTCGGCGGATGCCGATAACGATACCTGCCTGGCGTACCGCGAACATGACGATCGAAAGCTGGAGAACACCGGCGGCGAGCACGCCCCATGCCATGTAATGGCCGGCCGTGCGCCCATCCATGCCAACATAGAGCGCATGCGCCAGAACACCAATGAGGATGACGTTCAAAAAGACCGGCGCAATTGCCGCCGCGAAATAGCGATGCAACGAATTGAGGATGCCGCTCATCATCGCCGCCAGCGACATGCACATCAGGTAGGGGAACATGATGAAGGCAAGCGCGGTGGTCAGGTGGACCTTATCCGCATTGCCGATGAATCCCGGCGCGATGATCGTGCGCACCAGGAGCGGCATCGCCAGTTCCATCAGGATGGTGAGGCCGAGCAGCACCGTGAAGAGAACGCCGAACACCTCTTCCGAAAAGCGCTTGGCGCCGTCGACGCCGTGCGCCTCGATCTCCTTGGAGAAAAGCGGGACGAAGGCGGCGTTGAAGGCGCCTTCCGCGAACAGGCGGCGGAAGAGGTTGGGGAAGCGGAAGGCGGCGTAGAAGGCGTCGGCGACCGGGCCTGCGCCAAGCACCGCGGCCATCATCGCCTCGCGTGTGAAGCCGAGGAAGCGGCTCGCCAGCGTAGCGCCGCCAACTGTCGCGAATTTCTTGACGAGGCTTACAGACGACACGTCGTACTTCCTGCCGGGGCTATTCCTGTCGGGGAGAAGATCATCAATCTCTTTCGGTTATCCCGCCGCGGCCGATCTGGCGCGAGATGTGCGCTGCTCTCGTGCATTGCCGTTCTCCAGCATCGCAAGAAGGGTTTCCCTGATTTTTGCCTGCCGCGTGAGATTCTCGACCTTCTGGCCGGTCAGGTCGGTGACGTAAAAGGTATCGATCACCTTTTCGCCGAATGTGGTGATATGTGCCGACGCGATATCGAGGGAAAGGTCGGAAATCGCCCCGGTGACGTCGGAAAGCAGCCCTGGCCTGTCAAGGCATTCGACCTCGATGACGGAAAAACGGTTCGACAACGTGTTGCGGATCGCCACCTGCGGGTCGATGCGGAAGGCTTTCGTGCCGCGTTTCGGC
>SCRB01000725.1 GCA_004299545.1 Rhizobiaceae bacterium | reverse complement strand
CTCCCTTTCACGTAAGGCTTCAGATCGATGAAATTCGAAGCAAGCTGCGGCGCCCACACAATGTCGGTCTGGTAGACGTCGATATCGGGATCGCGCGCGGCGAGCCAGAGCCGATACTGGGCGAACTGGCTGGTCGAGGACGACGGCATCGTCACGACGCTCACATGGTCGCCGGTCTTCTGCTGAAACTCGGCCAGAAAGTGCCTGAGCGTCTTCAAATCGCTGCCGACCGAACCGGAAACCATGGCGATCTCGGCCGCGCGCGCCGCTGCGGCAGATTCGAGTATGGCGAGGCCAACCAGAAACAGCCCCGCGAGGAACCGGATCGATCCCCAACCGCCGCGCTGCACCCTCCCGACTCTTGCCATTTCCTCCTGCCTTTGCCGCCGCTCGAAAGCCTCACCTCTCTCGCAACTTAGCGCATCGGGCCGACACGCCAACGCCATCCGGCAAAAGCGGATAGGCGGCGCGCCCGCTTTGGTTTAGGGTTTCAGGCTGGAGTTGGAGGAAAAGGAGGAGACCATGCCTTCCCTGTTCGAGATGATGGCGAATGCGCAAAACGGCAACGGCATCGAGGCGCTGTCGCGCCAGTTCGGGCTTTCGCAGCAGCAGACGCAGGCCGCGCTGCAGGCGCTCCTCCCCGCCTTCAGCCAGGGGCTGAAGCGCAGCGCTGCTGACCCTTACGGCCTCGGCGCCTTCATGACCGCCATGGCCGGCGGCCAGCATGCGGCGTTTTTCGACAATGCGGCAACCGCCGCGTCTCCCGCCGGCGTCAACGAGGGAAACGCCATTCTTGGGCAGTTGTTCGGTTCCAAGGATCTGAGCCGCGCCGTCGCCGACCAAGCGGCGCAGGCGACCGGCATCGGCCAGAACATCCTTGCCCAGATGCTACCGGTCATCGCCTCGATGCTGATGGGCGGTTTTTCCAGGCAGGCTTCGGGCCAGCCCGGCGCACAGCAGGCCGGCAGCGGCAATATCTTCGGTGATCTTCTGCAGCAGATGATGCAGGGTGGCATGCTGAACGCGCCAGGCGGTCAGCCGCAACAATCCGCATCTCAGGCGGCGCCCGGCCCATCCGATCCGTTCGGCGGCAACCCCTTCGGCAAGATGCTGCAAGACATGCTGGGCGGCGCAGATGGTACGGCCCAGCCTTCGCAATCGGCGAGCCCTTTCGGCGCGGACAATCCGCTCGGACGCGTTTTCGAGCAGATGATGGGCGGCAAGGGGCAGAATGCCGGCTCGGCCGCGCCGGATGCCGGGCAGCCATCGAACCCCAGCGGCCGGCCACGCACGCCCTATGACGACATCTTCGGCAAGATGTTCGACGCCGGGTCGAAAATGCAGGACGACTATCAAAAGAACATGGAATCGGTTTTCGACCAGTTCACCAAGAGCATGGACAAATATCGCGCGTAAGGCTGATTTGAACTTCGCCGGGCGGGTTGGCCGCCAGAGTCTTTCAGGGTTGACCAGACGAAAAAGCCCGGCCTCCGCGAGGCCGGGCAGATGGCAGGCAGCCGGTGGGAGCCGGCGGGGAGTAGGATGCCTGCGGGAACTTCGTCAAAGGCAATCAGCAGACGCGCCGTGCCGCATCTTCGCCGCAAAGTGTGTCACGCGCCGCAGCCATCGGCCTCAGCGAGGCGGTGGGGTCGATGCCGAAAGGGGAGCGCAGCGCGACATGCAGGTCGGTACGCCGCAAGCCAATATCGGCAAGTTCAGCATCGCTCATCGCGCCAAGGCGCTCGATCTCGCGGCGGTTTCGGATCGAGCGGACGAGATTCCAAAAAGCGTTCTTGACGCGCCCGATCAGCACCACGCGCGCCACTCCATCGAGAGGCAAGGTGGAAGGACCGAACGTTGTCATCGGGCTTTTCCTTCGTTCTTGAGGTCGCAGGTTCACGCCCCGCGTGGGAGGATGCGGGAGGGACGGACGATGTTCATCGCCTCTTTCGGCCGACGGTTGGACTGTGCCACAGCTCTATTGATCAGTCGAACGAATGTTTCTAATGTTATAGATCAACGAAGATGATAGATAAAAATGGCAGCGCCGCTCGACCTCGACCAACTCCGCACATTCATGGCGATCGCTGCAACCGGCAGCTTTACCCGGGCGGCCGATGAGGTGCATCGAACGCAGTCGGCGGTGTCGATGCAGATGCGGCGTCTGGAGGAGCGGCTGGGCAAGCCGCTCTTCGAAAAGGACGGCCGCTCCAACCGGCTGACCGACGAAGGGGAACGGCTCCTCACCTATGCACACCGCATGCTGCAATTGAACCGCGAGACGCTTGCCGCTTTCGACGACGACCAACTCCAGGGCTCGATCCGCATCGGGACGCCCGACGATTACGCCGATCGCTTTCTCCCCGAGATCATGGCCCGCTTTGCCCGCTCCAACCCGCGCGTCGAACTGTCCGTCGTCTGCGAACCGAGTCCCAGTCTCGACAGCCTGATCGCGCGCGGTGCGCTCGACCTGGCACTGGTGACGTTGAGCGAGACGCGGCGCCAGGCAGAGATCGTGCGTCGTGAGCCGCTTCTGTGGGTCACGTCGGCAAGCCATTCCGTACATGAGGAAAAGATCCTGCCGATGGCGTTCGGCCGGGCCGGCTGCGTCTGGCGCGACGCGGCGATTGAGGCGCTGGGAGCCTCGGGAAGGAGCTATCGCGTCCTGGTGACGAGTTGGTCGGCCACCGCCGTTGCGGCAGCCGTGCTTTCCGGGCTCGCGGTTTCGATTCTGCCGGAATGCGCTTTACGGCCCGGCATGCGCGTTCTCGGCGAACAGGACGGCTTCGCACGCCTGCCCGACGTCAAGATCGGCCTGTTGCGTGGGCATGCGACGCAGCCGGACATCATCGATGCGCTGGCGCGGCATATCACCGAAAGCCTTGACAATATTTCGGTTCCCATCAAGGCCGAAGATAGCGGCAGCTTCGATTTTGCCGGCGTGGCGCAGGGCCGCATGAGACGGCATCGTCCAAGCCAGATCCTGCCGGGCTGGTAGGATAGCGTTGGCTCTGCACCCTTGACGCCCACCCCTCCAACCCGGTCAATTCCTTCATGAGCGATCCAATTTCCGCCGATTCGCGATCGAACGTCGCGGAATATTCTGTCAGCGATATCTCCTTCGCGCTGAAACGCACCGTCGAGGACACATTCGGCCATGTCCGGGTTCGTGGCGAGATTTCCGGCTATCGCGGCCCGCATTCATCCGGCCACGCCTATTTCGCGCTGAAGGACGATCGTGCCAAGCTGGACGCCTGCATCTGGAAAGGCACTTTCTCGCGGCTGAAATTCCGCCCCGAGGAAGGTATGGAGGTGATCGCCACCGGCAAACTGACAACCTATCCCGGCAAGTCCAATTACCAGATCGTCATCGACAATATCGAGCCGGCCGGCGCGGGTGCCCTCATGGCGCTTCTGGAGGAGCGCAAGAAACGGCTGGCGGCGGAAGGCCTGTTCGATCAGGCGCGCAAGCGGCCCCTGCCCTTCATGCCCCGCATCATCGGCGTCGTCACCTCGCCGACCGGCGCCGTCATCCGCGACATCATCCACCGCATCACCGATCGCTTCCCGCTTCATGTGATCGTCTGGCCGGTACGCGTGCAGGGCGAGACGACGGGACGCGAAGTCTCCGCCGCGATCGCCGGCTTCAACGCGTTGCCGGCTGGTGGATCGATTCCACGGCCCGACGTCCTCATCGTCGCGCGTGGCGGCGGCAGTCTCGAAGACCTCTGGGGCTTCAACGACGAGGCCGTGGCGCGCGCCGTCGCCGCCTCCGCCATTCCGGTGATCTCGGCGGTCGGACACGAGACCGACTGGACGCTGATCGACTATGTTGCCGACATGCGCGCGCCGACACCGACGGGCGCCGCCGAATTCGCCGTGCCTGTCAGGGCGGAACTCGAAGCGCGGATCGCAAGCCTCGCCGCCAGGCTCAGCGGCGCGGTCACAAGGGTTTCGGACCGCAAGCGCCAGGCCTTTCGCGCCGCGGCCCGCGCCCTGCCCTCTGCCGACCAGTTGTTGGCGCTGCCGCGCCGCCGCTTCGACGAAGCCGCGAACCGGCTCGGAAGGGCGCTCGTCGCCAACACGCGGAGGAAACGGACGCAATTTGATGGCATCCGCCTTTCTCCGTCGCTTCTCAAGCGCCGTATCGCCGAGGAAGGCCGGCACGTCGCGCGCGCCGGAGACCGTCTTCCGGGCGCGCTTTCGCGCCTTGTCGCGGCGCGCCGGCTCGGTCTCGGCCGGATCGGGCGGCGCCTTCGCGTCGAACCGCTGGAGGAAAAAGCGCGGGCAAAGCGCGGAAGGCTGGATAATCTGGCCGCGCGCGGCGATGGAGCGTTGGCGCTCGCCGATGAGCGGCGCAGGCGCAGGCTGGCGCAGGCGGACCGCCTGCTTGAAACGCTTTCCTACCATTCGGTACTGAAAAGAGGCTATGCCGTCGTCAGGGATGGCGGCGGCAGGGCGTTGATGCACGCGGCGGATATCGCCGCCGGGGCCGTGCTCGGCATCGAATTCGCCGACGGCGAGGTGAAGGCGGTTGCGGGCGGAGGGGCTGAGAAAAAACCGTCACCGCGCGGCAAGACCAAGCCCGAGCAAGGATCGCTGTTCTGACGCGCCCCTGCTGGCGCTTCAGCCGAAGTGGATGACGTGGCGCACCGTGCGTCCTTCGGCGAGAAGATCGAAACCTTCATTGATCTCATCCAGCGTTCCGGTGCTGGTCAGCAATTGGTCGACGGGCAGCCGGCCTCTCTCATAAAGCCGCATGTAGCGCGGGATGTCACGCGACGGCACGCCGCCGCCGAGATAGCTGCCGCGCAAGGTGCGTTCCTCGGCAACGAGCCCGACCTGCTGGACGGCGAATTTCGCCGCTGGATTGGCGAGGCTCGCGGTCACGGTCTGGCCGCCGCGCCGGGTGATCTGGTAGGCGAGATCGAGCGCCGGAATGACACCAGCCGTCTCGACAACGACATCGGCGCCGCCCTTCGTCTCGTCCTTGATGAGCGCCGCGGCCCCCTCGCCGCGTGAATTGTAGACCGCCGTGGCGCCGAGCCTTTGCGCGAAGGCGAGCTTGCCTTCGTCAATATCGATGGCGATCACGTCGGCGGCTCCCGCGGCAAGGGCGCCGAGCACCGCCGACAGGCCGACGCCGCCAAGCCCTACCACCGCAACGCTCTGCCCCGGCCTGACAGCCGCCGTGTTGACGACGGCGCCGACGCCCGTCAGCACCGCGCAGCCGAAGAGCGCCGCCTTTTCGAGTGGAAAATCCGGGCCGATCCTGATCAGCGACCGCCGCGAGACGACGGCATATTCGCTGAAGGCCGACACGCCGATATGATGGCTGACCGACGCGCCCCTCAGCCGGATACGGCGGCCCCCGCCGAGCAATTCACCGGCGCCGTTGGCCCGCGCGCCGGGCTCGCACAAGGCCGGCCGCCCCTCGGCACAGGGGCCGCAATGCCCGCAGGAGGGGACGAAGACCATGATGACATGGTCGCCTGGCGCAAGATCGTCCACCCCCTCGCCGCAGCTTTCGACCACACCCGATGCCTCGTGCCCAAGCGCCATCGGCATCGGCCGCGGACGGTCGCCGTTGATGACAGAGAGGTCCGAATGGCAGAGGCCGGCAGCAGCGATCCTGACCAGGACCTCGCCATAACCCGGCTCGTCCAGCTCTGTCTCCTCGATGGAGAGCGGTCGCGAAACGGCATAGGGCCGTTCATGCGGAAAGGAATGCAAAATGGCGGCGCGGCTCTTCATTGTCTCCCCCTCCTGTCCGTCTTACGAACCGGTATACAGGTTATCGGCCGCGCTTGCGAATTGCGAATAAGAGGTGGGCTTGAAAATGTCGCACATTCCGCTTAATGACACCAACGTCGTCAATCGGCGGGCGTGCGGTTGTAGCTCAGTTGGTTAGAGCGCAGGATTGTGGCTCCTGAGGTCGGTGGTTCAACTCCACCCAACCGTACCATTTCTCCCCCGATCCATTCCGGACACACCGGTTCCTGCTCATGACGCAGCCCCGAAGCTTCTGATCCTCCAGCGTTTGCCGTCGCCTCTCAGTTCCGTGACGGAGAGGGGCCGGACGTCGAGCCGCCAGAACGATTGCAGCGGCGCGCCCAGGCAGTTCACGACGGCGGCGCGGATGATTGCGGCATGCGTCACGGCGACGATTCGCCTCTCGCCGCCATTGCAGGCATCGAGCCATGAACCCACACGGCCAAAAAGACCGACGAGCGATTCCCCGCCATGCGGTGCCGCGCCGGGATCGGATAGCCAGAGCGCCACCGCTTCCGGCTCTTTCTCCTCCAGGTCCGCAAGCTGCCTTCCCGCCCAGCGGCCGCAATTCCAGTCGGCAAGCGCCTCGTCTTCTCCCGCGTCACGAGACAGGATTTCAGCCGTCTGCCGTGCCGCAAGCGACGGGGATGACAGCACCCGGCCGGAAACGATGGCATGCCTCGCCAATTCGGCGACGGCCGCAAGCGAGCGCGTTTCGAGCGGTTCGTCGTGCGGAAAGGCTGCGGCCTTCGTCGCAGCGGTGGCGCCGGCGCAAATAAATGTCAGACGCGTGCGCATTTTTGCTCTCTGGAGCGGACCGGGATCATAGGTGAGCCATTTCCGAAGCCATCTTTCCGTCACATTGACAAAGCGCCTGGCCGCCGATACCGTCACGGAAGATACTGCGAGGAAGCCGATGGAAATCCGGCACGGTCGCGCCACTGTAACCAGCCCCAAGCGCTGGAAGTCAGACCCTCGCCTCGTATCGTTATTCTGTCAACGGGACGCGTAATCCCAGGAGAAATTCGACATGGCGAGTATCACACTCAACCCGGACTCCCGCCCAGCTTCGATTCCCGTCGGGGAAATCCTGCCATGGGCTATTTTCGGCGGCCTCCTCCTGCTTCTGGCGATCTATTTCGTCGGCGCGGAAGAGGGAGCGACCTCGCTCATTCATGGCATGTATATCCATGAATTCGTGCATGATGGGCGCCAC
>SCRB01000724.1 GCA_004299545.1 Rhizobiaceae bacterium | reverse complement strand
CGCCCAGCGCGCCGACCTCCAGGCCTGAATCATCCGACAGCGCCGGCAGGCCCGTCGCCAAAGCCGCAGCAAAGGCCTTGGTATAGGCGTTTTCCTCGAATGTCGTGCCGGTCTCGGGCGGCACCGGAAGGCCGAGTTCGCCAGCGGAGGCCGCTTCCAATCCATAAGGTCCCAGCAATTCGCGGATTTCCACGAGTTTGCCGGCATTGTGCGTGGCGACGATGACCTTCCTCGAGTCGAGACGCCGCATCTACAGCCCCCAAATCCTCGGTTCCGCGAATTCGATCGAGTTGCCCGCCGGGTCACGGAAATAGATGGAACGGCCGCCTCCTGAGTCTTTGTCGAAGGGCGGCCACCCGAAATCGGCCTCGATGGCGACGCCGTTGCGCGCAAGGTGGCCCTTCCACGCGTCGATCTCCTCGCCGCTCGCCCGGAAGCAGAGATGGCCGGGACCGCGCGTGCCGTGCGGCGGCACCGGCAATTTCGCATCCGGCGCCGGCGGAACTTCGGTCGCGGCTGCAACGAAAAGGAGAAGCACGCCCTCCCCGCAGCGGAAAAAGAGGTGCCGACCCTCGGCGCGCGTGATTCGCGTGAGGCCGAGGATATCACCGTAAAAGGTCTCCGCAGCGTCGAGATCATCGACGTAAAGCACGGATTCGAGGATACCCGAGGGGGTCATGACGGTTCCGTCCTTTCGGAAAGCAGAACAGACATCGCAGAACCTATCCGATCGCCATCTGCTGCAGGCTGACGAGGCGCGAAATGCCCTTCTTCGCCAACATCATCAAGGCGGCAAATTGCTCCTCGCTAAAGGGTTCGCCCTCGGCGGTGCCCTGGATCTCGACGATGCCCCCCTTGCCCGTCATGACGAAATTGGCATCCGTCCCGGCAGCGGAATCCTCGTCATAGTCGAGGTCGAGGACCAACTGCCCCTCATGAATACCGCAGGAAATCGCGGCGACATGATCCTTCAGCACCTTGTTGAGGGCAATCATCTGGCGCGCCGCCATCCAGGCAAGGCAGTCGTAAAGCGCCACCCAACCGCCGGTGATAGACGCCGTGCGGGTGCCGCCGTCGGCCTGCAGCACGTCGCAATCGACCGTGATCTGCACCTCGCCAAGCGCCTGGAGATCGACCACAGCACGCAGCGAACGGCCGATCAGGCGCTGTATCTCGAGCGTACGCCCGCCCTGCTTTCCCGCCGACGCCTCGCGGCGCATTCGCTCGCCGGTCGAGCGCGGCAGCATGCCATATTCCGCCGTCACCCAGCCCTTGCCGGAATTGCGCATCCAGCCGGGCACTCTTTCCTCCAAGCTCGCCGTGCACAGCACATGCGTGTCGCCGAATTTCACCAGACACGAGCCTTCGGCATGTTTCGAAACGCCCCGCTCGAAGGAAATGGCGCGCATCTGGTCGTTTTCGCGCTTGGATGGACGCATGAGGATTCTCCGTTTCGATGCGGCGCTTGTAACCGGCCCTCGAAAGCGACGCAAAGGAAAAGGACCCTTTCTCCTCCGTTGCGTTCGTGCTTCGTGCTCTTATATCTTGGCCCTACACGATGTTGCCCACAGGGGTTACCCACAGGGGGTGCAAGGAATGCCTGGAACCGCGCTCGACCAGACGTTGCACGCGCTCGATATGCGGTCGCGCGAAATTTTCCGCCTGATCGTCGAATCCTATATGCGCGACGGCGAACCGCTCGGTTCGCGCAACCTTTCGCGTCTGTTGCCGCTGTCGCTGTCTCCGGCGACCGTGCGTAACGTGATGAGCGACCTCGAACAACTTGGCCTCATCTATGCCCCGCACATTTCCGCCGGGCGGCTGCCGACGCAGAAAGGCCTGCGCTTCTTCGTCGATGCCTTCATGGAACTCGGCGACCTCTCCGATGAGGAGAGGCGCGTGATCGAATCACAGGTCAAGGCCGCCGGACAGGGCGCCTCGCTCGAACACCTCCTGACCGAAGCAAGCCAGATGCTGTCGGGGCTTTCCCGCGGCGCAGGGCTTGTGCTCACGACCAAGTCCGAAGCGCCGCTCAAACATATCGAATTCGTGCCGCTCGAACCCGGCAAGGCGCTCGTCGTGCTTGTCGGGCAAAACGGCGAAGTGGAAAACCGCGTCGTCGAAACGCCCGCCGGCGTCACGGCATCGCAATTGCACGAGGCGTCGAATTTCCTCAACGCCCATATCCGCGGGCGGACGCTCGCAGAGGCTCGGTTGGAGATCGCCCGCCTCAAGGAGGAGACCAGGGCGGCACTCGACACGCTGTCGAGGGACCTCATCGAGCGCGGGCTTGCCGTTTGGGCGGGTACGGGCGACGATTTGCCGGCACGCCTCATCGTGCGCGGCCGCGCCAATCTTCTGGAAAACGTGACGGCAGCAGGCGATATCGAACTTCTGAGGCACCTCTTCGACGACCTCGAAACGAAGGAGGGCCTGATCCAGCTTCTCGACCTCGCCGAGGAAGGCTCGGGCGTGCGCATCTTCATCGGATCGGAGAACAAGCTCTTTTCACTCTCCGGCTCCTCGGTCGTGGTCGCGCCCTATCGCGACAAGGACCAGCGCGTCATCGGCGCTCTCGGCGTGATCGGCCCGACGCGACTGAACTATGCCCGTATCGTGCCGATGGTGGACTATACGGCGCAGATCATCAGCCGGATCCTGCGTTCCTGAGGGAAACCGGCGACGATAGGAACGGAATCCTGCCAGCCTCTTGATTTTCGCCTCCTGAACCTCGATATCGGACACAATTTCAAGATCATGACAAACGGTGGAAGACACGCGATGAGCGACCAGGCGAAGAAGGACGGCGCGCCCGAGGAAAGCGTGAGCGAAAACAACGGCATGAACCCCGGTGCGGAAACAGCCAAGGCGGCCGGAGAAAAGCCGTTCGAGGCCGACTACGAAGCCTTCATGAAGCTTGCGCGGGAAAACGAGGAACTCAAGGACCGTGCCCTCAGGCTGGCGGCCGAGATGGAGAACCTGCGCCGGCGCACGGCGCGCGACGTGCATGAC